>NZ_MVPX01000277.1:0-10453 GCF_002043085.1 Gordonia sp. i37
CCCGCCGCGAGACGTCGGTGGCGCGGCCACAACCGTTCGAGGGCCTGCAGCAGGATCGTCGGCGCCCGCAGCAGGGAGTACGGATCGGCCACCCCGGACAGATCGACGACGATGCGTTCCCAGGTGCCGCTGGTGGCCTCGTCGCGGATGCGCCGCAGCAGCAGGAATTCCTCGACGCCCGGCAGCGCGGCGAGTTCGGCGGCGTCGATGCCGGCCAGCGTGGCCAGCACCGGCAACCTCGTCTTGGCGCCCCGGATACCGGCGGTGAGCAACTCGGCGAACACCGCCCAGGTCTTCTCCAGCGACTCCAGCCGGTCCAGGGTCAACAGGTGTACGCCCGAGGAGACCGCGACGCTCGAGCCGGGCATTCGGAAGACCCCCAACAGATCCGGGGTCGGTGAGAGCCGGTCGACGGTGATCAGTAGGGTGTGGCGGTCCGGCCGGGCCAGCGGTGCGCGGGCGCGGTTACGACCGCGGTCACGACGCAGTGCTCCGGCGGCCGCGACCACGGAGATCCCGGAACCCCCCGGCCCCAGCACCACGTGGATGGGAGTGAGATCGATCAGCCTTCGACCCTCTTCTTCAGGTCGTTGAGGGCGGCATCGGTGATGGCCTTCTCGGCGCGCCTCTTGAGTTGCCCGATCATCGGCACCATCAGGTCCACCATCAGTGTGTAGGTGACCTTGCTCGAGCCGGGCACCTGTTGGACGACCTCGTAGCGGCCCCGCTGATCGCGTTGCAGGTCACTGGAGACCAGCTCCCACGACACCCCGGTGCCGTCGGCGTCCCACTCGTACCGCAATTCGTAGGTGTCGCGCAGCACCCCGGCGTCGAGCACAAACCGTACCCGGCGCGCGCGACCCGCCGAATCCCGTTCGGTGACTTGGACTTCGCGGGCCGCACTGACCCATTCGGGATAGTTGTCGAAGTCGGCAATCACCGCCATGATGTCGGCGGCGTCGGCGTTGACCACGATCGAACGTTCCGTGCGGTCGGCCATCACGCACCCGTCCGGCCGGACGCGGCCGCGGGCTCGCCGACGCCGCGACCGTCCTCGAGGACGTCCTTGCACTCGAAGGCCATCACCTTGCCGGCCACCCGGCGCTGCCGGTTGAGTTCGGCGAGCAGGTCCGCGCGCTCTCGGTCCGACCGCCCGCCGCCGACCACCGACGCGGCCGGTTCGGCATGCAGGAAGTAATGCAGGACGAAACCGTCGAGCACGGGCTCGCACCAGATCTCCATCGTCCCGTCGATCGGCCCCGACACGCGCCAGCGCACCCCGGCGGCCGCCCGGTCCTCGACGACCTCGAGATGCAGATCGGGCCACCATCGGCGCCACCTGGTCCGGTCCCCCACCACGTCGGCCGCACTCACCGGGTCCGCGGCGACGAAGGTGTCGTCGGCAACCTGAATGCTCGTCACGACTCCAGCTTCACATATCGGCGCGGCCGATCGGTAGGCAACGTCTGCTCCGGCATCGTCTGCACCGCACGTACCTCGCGGCGAACCCGATCGGCGGCGCAACGACCTCACCCGGTCCCGGCCCACCCCACCGCCTCGTGCCAACGGTCGTCGTTACGATGGTCAGGTCATCGTTGACGGTCGAAAGGTGCAGGATATGAGCGAGTACAGCGTTCCCGCGAGGTTCACCATCGAGGCCGATGAGAACGCCACCTCGATCATCTTCGGCATCGCCGAACGCACGCCGGGCCAAACCGTCTTCCGCCGCAAGGAGGGAGCGACATGGGAGCCGGTGCGCGCCGATGACATCGCCGCGCGGATCACCGCTCTGGCCAAGGGCTTGATCGCCTCCGGCGTACAGCCCGGCGATCGGGTGGCGCTGCTGTCGGCGACCCGCCTGGAATGGGTGCTGCTGGACTTCGCGATCTGGTCGGCCGGGGCGATCACCGTGCCGATCTACGACTCGTCGTCGAGCTCGCAGATCGAGTGGATCATGACCGACTCCGCGGCGTCGACGATCATCGTCGAATCCGACGAGCACCGGAAGCTCTACGAGGGCGCGAGTCTCGACCATCCGGTGCGGGTCCTGCAGATCGATCCGGCCGACGGGCCGGGCGCGCTCGAACAATTGACGACCGCGGGCGCCGAGGTCGACGACGACGAGGTCACCGAGCGTCGTGCGACGGTCCACGCGGGCGACCCGGCGACGCTGATCTACACCTCGGGCACCACCGGCCGCCCCAAGGGCTGCGAGCTGACACACGCCAACATGCTCTCGGAGGTCCGTGGGGTGCTCGAGGGCAACATGTCGCAGTTGCTCGCCCCCGGCAAGCGGTTGCTGATGTTCCTGCCGCTGGCCCATGTGCTGGCGCGCGCGATCACCCTGGTGGCCATGGAGGCCGGTGTCGAGGTGGGCTTCACCAACGACATCCCGGGCCTCGTACCGGAATTCGCGGTGTTCAAGCCATCGCTGATCCTCTCGGTACCCCGCGTGTTCGAGAAGGTCTACAACACGGCCCGCCAGAAGGCCCACGACGAGGGCAAGGGTCGGATCTTCGACATGGCGGCGGCCACCGCCATCGACCACGCTGCCGCCGCCGAACGCGGCGACGTCGGAATCGTGTTGCGCGCCAAGCACACCCTGTTCGACAAGCTCGTCTACGGCAAGCTCCGCGCCGCGCTCGGCGGCGAGTGCGAGCTCGCGATTTCCGGGGGCGGGCCACTCGGGTCACGCCTGGGATTCTTCTTCTCCGGGATCGGTATCCCGGTCTACGAGGGCTACGGCCTGACCGAGACGACTGCGGCGGTGACCGTCAACACCCCGGGCGCGGTCAAGATCGGCACCGTCGGGAAACCGTTGGCGAGCAACGCCGTTCGGATCGCCGAGGATGGGGAGATCCTGCTGCGTGGCGGCGTGGTGTTCAAGGAGTACTGGCACAACGAGGAGGCCAGCGCCGCCGCCATCACCGACGGCTGGTTCCACACCGGCGATCTCGGATCACTCGACGACGAGGGGTTCCTGAAGATCACCGGGCGCAAGAAGGAACTCATCGTCACCGCGGGCGGCAAGAACGTCTCGCCCGCCGGCCTCGAGGATGTCATCCGTGCCGACGCCCTGGTCTCGCAGGCCGTCGTGGTCGGCGATCAGAAGCCGTTCATCGCCGCATTGATCACCGTCGACCCCGAGGCCTTCCCGGCGTGGAAGGAACGCAACGGCAAGCCCGCCGACGCATCGGTGGCCGACCTCGCCGACGACCCCGACCTACGCGCGGCGATCCAGTCGGCCGTCGACGAGGCCAACAAGACTGTCTCGCACGCCGAGTCGATCAAGAAGTTCCGGATTCTCGGTGACGATTTCAGCGAGGAGACCGGCGAGATGACCCCGACGCTGAAGGTCAAGCGCAACGTGGTCGTCGACAAGTACGCCGGCGACATCGACGCGCTCTACGCCAAGCGCTGAGTCGCCCGTCGGCGCCGCCTGGGTCGTCGACACCACCGGCCGGAGCCGATCACAGCAGCTGACGTAGCCGCGCGGCCATCTGCGACCACTGCCAGTGGTCCTCGACGAATCGGCGTCCCTGACGGCCCATCTCGGCGGCGGCGTCGCGATCGGAGAGGATCCCGATGAGCGCGAGCGCGACCCCGGCGACGTCGGTGCCGTCGACGACGGTTCCGGTGACCCCCTCGCGGACGGTCTCCGGGGCGCCGCCGGAGAGGCCGGCGACCACCGGCACACCGCAGGACGACGCCTCCAGGTAGACGATGCCCAGGCCCTCGACGTCGAGGCCCTTGCCCCGGGTGCGCGCCGGCATGGCGAAGACGTCGGCGATGGTGTGGTAGGCGGCGAGTTCGGCGGCCGGGACCGGCCCGGTGAACAGGACGTGCTCACTGACGCCCTCCGCGTGGGCGATGTCGTGGAGCTTCTCGGCGTAGGGTCCGCCCCCGACGATCACGAGTGCGGCGTCGGCGATCTCCGATCGGATCAGCGGCAGTGCACGGATCAGGACGTCCTGCCCCTTGCGCGGCACCAGCCGTGACAGGCACAGGATGGTGGGTCGCTCACCGAGTCCCAGCTCGGCACGAAGTCGTCGGCGCGACGCAAGATCCGGAGCGAACCGGGTGACGTCGACGCCCGGCGGGAGATACTCCAATGCGGCACGCGGACCGAACGCCGACGCGAATCGGCCGCGGGTATAGCGGCTGACGTAGGTGATGACGTCGGTGTGGTTGCCGATGTAGCGCAGGATGCCGCGCGCCCCCGGGATCATCGACCACCCGACCTCGTGCCCGTGTGTGCTGGCGATGATGCGGCGGGCCCCGGCCCGACGCAGATATCCCGACAGCACCGCCAACGGCGCGGCCGCCCCGAACCACACCGTCGAGATGTCTTCGTCCCGAATGATTTTCGCGGCGCGACGAGCGACGAATGGGGTGGGCAACATCAGCGTCGTCGGATGCCGATAGACCCGGTAGGGTACCGCGGCGTCGAACTCCTCGTGGCTGCGTCCGCGCCAGCGCGGGGCGTAGACCACCACATCGTCCGGATCCAGCAGATCCACGAGATTCTGCAGGTAGGACTGGATTCCGCCACGCCGCGGCGGAAAATCGTTGGTCACCAGGAGCGTTCGGTGCGTCACGCCACCATCCTTGCCGATCTCATCGCAGTTCGGCCGTCAGCCACGCCCGCCATCGGGCAACAAACTGGGCCCGCGTAATACCCAGGGTGGCCGACAACGCGGCATCGGCGCGCGTGGCGTCGCTCGATGCACCCACCGCAACGTACAGCGCCCGCAGCCTGGGTTCGCCGAAAGTCGCCGCGACGAAGGTCGCCACCGACCAGGCCGACTGATAGGCCATCCGCGAGGACTCGGCGTCGACGGAGAACTGCTGATCGGTCGGCAGATCGGCCGGGGTGTCACCGGCCTGCACCGCGGCCGCGAGATCCGGGGCGGCATCGGCGGGACGTGTGTAGGTGCCCTTGCGCCCGACGTACTCGGCCACTCCCTCGGTGAGCCACATCGGCGCGGTGGTCGCGGTCTGCGCGCGGGTGGCGACGTGGGTGAGTTCGTGACGCAGGACCACGCCGAGTGCCGGTGCGGGCAGATCACGGGCCACCGGGGTGAGCAGGACACGCTGGCCCGTCACCGAGCCGGCGGACAGGTCGAGGTGGGCGTAGATGGTGGCGGCCGCGGCGGTGTCGGTGGCCGAGGCGGCCAGGGCGTGGAATTGGTCGTCGGCGGCAGTGCTCACCACCACCGAACGCTGGGGCCACCCGGTCCCCCAGAACGCCGATACCGCGGCGATCGCGCCGGGCAGCAGGGAACGGATGCGGGCAACCATCTCGGCGGTGGGGCCGGACGCCGTCGAACCAGGGGCCGCAGAGCCAGGAGCCACAGAGCCGGGAGCCACAGAGTTGGGGGCCGGTGCGCCGGAGGTGGCCGCGGAATCGTCGGCGCCGTCCGGATAGGACGCGATGACCGAGGTGCCACCCGCGGTGGGAACGTCGGCAACGGCCAGCGCCGGCAGGTCCCACATCTGCGTCGGCGGTGCGGGCTCACCGGCCAGGGTCGAGTCGCCGACCAGTTTCCAGGTGTCGTCGTAGCGGGCGGCGACGAGCTGGGTGTCGATCACCACCTCGTCCTCGTCGATGCCGGGGGTGCTCACACCGCCGAGCGCGACGTGCAGTTCGACCGGAGCCACCCAGGTGTCGGAGCTGCCCTGCTGATCCAGCCGTGCCTGGACGTCGGCGCCGACCAGGGTCTCGACTTCCTCGGTGGGAGCGAGCTGGTAACGGAACTCCTTGAGCTGCAGCCGTTTTCCGCGTCCCGGCGTGTCGGGGCGACGCACCGCCGACGACAGGTTGTCCTGTACGGTCTGCAACCGGGCGCGCAGCGCCGGATTGATCGACGGGTCGAGCAGCGCCGCGAGCTGATCGGGGGTGCCCGAGCGCAGCGCGGTCGACAGCGCGTCGAGGAGCTGTGTCACGCCCTGGGAGCGCTGGTCCAGATAGACGTTGCTCGTCGACACCGGTGCCGACGACGAACTCGTGCCGGAAACGACACCGTCACCGTCGCCTCCGCAGGCCGTGATCAGCAGTGACGTGACGACGAGCACCGCACCGGCGCTCGTGGTCACCCCGGTGCGCAGGGTCGCCCACCGCGGGCGGAGCCCGCCCATCGTCCACCGCGGGCGGAGCCCGCCCATCGCCCACCGCGGGCGGAGCACGCCCCTAGTACCGACGCGCGGAGTTGTACGGTCCCGCGTCGTCGATGGGGACGACCTTGACCGGCACACCGAAGGTGGAGGCGTGGATCACGTAGCCGTCGCCGACGTACATGCCGACATGCGTGGCGTCGGGGTAATAGATGATGAGATCGCCGGGCTGCAGATCCTGGCGCGAGACCGGCGTGCCGCCGGCGAGTTGCGCCTCACTGGATCGCGGCAGGAGCTTGCCCGCCTGCTTGAACGCCCACACCATCAGGCCCGAGCAGTCGAATGAGTCGGGGCCGGTGGCGCCCCACACATAGGGATCGCCGATGCGGGTCAGCGCGGCCTGCACGGCGACGAGTGCGGGGGCTGTCCCGCGGGGTACGGCTGCGGGGTCGAAGTCGAAGCGCGGCCCCGCGAGCGCGGCGAGCTGCTTACCCGTCAGGCTCTGGTAGATCACCCGGATCTGGGCGGCCTGTAGCTGCAGTTCGGCCTGCTTCTTCTGCAGATCGCCCCGTACGCGTTCGGCGTCGGAGACCGCGCGGGTGGCTGTCGAGGCTGCCGTATTCGCGGCGTCGCGGTCCGAGACGGTTTGGGCGCGCACCTTTTTCAGCGCCGACAGATCGGCGGCGGCGCGACGCGAGACCATCTCCAACCCGGACATCTGGTCGAGCAGGGTCTGGGGCGAGTTGCTGGTGAGGACGGCGTAGAGCCGGTTGGACCGGCCACCCATATAGCTGATGCGCACCAGCGAATCGAAGCGCGTCTGCAGCTCGTTCAGCGACACCTGGGAGCGGTCGAGTGAACTCTGTGCGGCAGCGGCGGCCTTCTTGGACTGCGCGACGATGCCACGCTGTTTGTCGTACTCGATCTGCGCGTTGTGCATCTGTTCGGCCGAGGTCTCGGCCTCACGGCTCAGCGAGGTGTAACGCGCCAGCAGCTGATCCGCCGATTGCGGCGGGTCGGCCACGGCATGCGGCGTCCCGAACACCGCACCGATCTGCGTCAACGCGACCGCGAGCACCGCGATCACGGTGGTCAACGCCAGGCGCGCCGATCGGTTGGGACCGATCGCCGATCCGGCTCCCACGATTGTCACCACATTCCCCTTGCCACTTCCCCACCGACCCGGGCTCGTCACCTCTGCCTCAACCGGGCGTCGTAGTCCTCGACGCGTTCGGGCGAATCGCGCTGTGCGCGATCCGCCCGAATACATGCTCACACGTTCTCACCGAGAGCGGGATCAGTATCGGCGAACCCCGGTCAGCGACCATGCGTTGACCGACGCCTTCTGCACCGGGACACCCTCGGTGGAGGCGTGGATGAACTGGCCGTTGCCGATGTAGAGACCGGCGTGGCTGCCACCGTTGAAGATCAGGACGTCGCCCGGCTGCGCGTCGGCGTAGTTCACCGCGCGTCCACCGCCGAGCTGGCCGTAGCTGTCGCGCGGGATCGTCTTGCCGGCCTGCTGGTAGGACCAGTAGACGAGACCGGAGCAATCGAAGGCATTGGGGCCGGCGGCGCCGTAGACGTAGGGCGCGCCGATCTTGGTTTCCGCGGCACGAACGGCCTTCTCGGCAGCACTCTGCACCGGGGCGGTGATGCCGCCACCACCCGGGCGGAACTGGTTCGGAACCTGATTCTGATCGATGCCGGGCACCGTGAACTTGCCGAGATTCGGGATCTCGATGGTCGCACTGGGCGCCGGAGCCGGTGCGGCAAGGGCCGGACCTGCGGCTACGGCGAGCGAGCCGACGGTCAGCGAGCCCGCGATCATCGCCTTCTTGGCGATGCCTCCGCGATTCGGCTGTTCCAAACGATGTTTGGCCACGAAACGAGTTCTCCTTTGGTTCTCCCTTGACCGCCTACCGAGTTAGCTGTCGGGTTCGGGCCGAGAGAATGGCCCTACGCGATCCGGACACAACTGTGTCCAGGGCGCGACTCACCCCAATCCGGATTGCTCCGAAAACGTGTGGTTCCCCGGTTCGTCCGTCGGACGATTGAGCGGTGATCTCCCCAGACCGCTTCGGTTTGAAGCGGGACGCTCTGTGAAGGTCTCGGAAAGGTTACGAAATCGGATGCGTGTCTGTCCACTAGGGGACAAAGGGCCCGATTCGCGGTGACGGCTAACCGGCTCGCAGAATCCGCAGACCCGGGCGCGAACCGGGTCCGCATGCAGGGCCGATGGCAAGTTTTGCCGATCGTGCAGACGCCGTGCTCACCATCGAAGCAGCAGCGAACACATCGACCGCGGAGCAGATCTCGGCGTCGGAATCCCCCACCTCGCGGGCCACCCGTCGACCACCGAGATCGTCCCCATCACCGCTGGTCACAGGCTCTACGAAGAGGTTCATCATGCAGCCGTCACACGCGCGGTGACGGCCCGGGCAGCTGGCGCAGTCGATGTACATTTGTGATCTCCATCTCACTTGCTGTCTGTCGGACGTGTCGGCGGGCGATTCATCCCGGTCCGCCCGTCCCGGCCCGTTGTGCAACGGGCCGGGCGAGCTCCGGTGTCGACCACCGCAGCCGACAGTAGAAGTGGCCACCGACAGAATCGGCGCGCCGCCGACGACGGGCCCGAGAACACACCGATCACAGCAGCCACTCGCACCCCAGCCAATGCTGTCGGTGGGTCGAACTAGTGTTCGCGGCGTGGTGGTTGATACGGCTCAGCTCTCCTTCGCCGACCTCGGCGCAGGAGCAGACACCGACGACGCGGGCTTCGGCGAGCAGTCCCTGTTCGATACGACGATCGTGGTGGTCGACCTGGAGACGACGGGGGGCGATCCGGCCCGCGACGCCATCACCGAGATCGGCGCGGTGAAGGTGCGCGGCGGCGAGGTGCTCGGTGAGTTCGCGACCCTCGTCGACCCGCAGCGGTCGATCCCGCCGCAGATCGTCGCGCTGACCGGGATCACGAGCGCGATGGTCTACGACGCCCCACAGATCGGGGAGGTGTTGTCCTCCTTCGTCGAGTTCGCGCGCGGATGCCTGCTGGTGGCCCACAACGCGCGCTTCGACATGGGATTCCTGCGCCACAACGCCGCGCGGCTCGACCTGGCCTGGCCGTTCCACACCAGCTTGTGCACCGTCCGGCTCGCGCGCCGCGTGCTGACCCGTGACGAGGCCCCCACCGTCCGTCTCGGTGCCCTCGCCGACCTGTTCGACGTCTCGGTGCGTCCGACGCACCGGGCCCTCGACGACGCCCGCGCCACCGTGGAGGTCCTGCATCGGCTCCTCGAGCGCATCGGCAACCAGGGGGTGCGCACCTACGCCGACCTGACCGCCTATCTACCCCGCGGCAACCCCCGCCTGCGCGCCAAACGCCATCTCGCCGAAGGACTTCCGGCACGACCAGGGGTCTACCTGTTCCGTGGACCGTCCGCCGAGGTGCTCTACGTGGGTACCGCGACGGATCTGCGACGCCGGGTGATGTCGTACTTCAACGGGTCCGACCCACGACCCCGGATCGCCGAGATGGTCAACCTCGCCGTCCGCGTCGACCACGTCGAATGCGCCCACGCACTCGAGGCCGGGGTCCGCGAACTGCGGTTGATCGTCGCGCACACGCCCGCCTACAACCGGCGCTCCACCCGTCCCCACCGTGGCTGGTGGATCACGCTGACCGGCGAGCGATTTCCCCGACTGCAGATCACCCGAACCCCCGGCACCGACTCCGTCGGACCGGTCGCCAATCGCAACCGCGCCGCCGAGATCGCGGAGCTGATCTCACGAGCCGCCGGACTGCGCACCTGTCGGGCCCGGATGCCGGTCGCCGCGACACACCATTGGTGCCGGCCCCCCGCCGACGGTGGCGACGTCCTCGGCGGGTGCGCCGCGGCCACCGACCGTCCACTGACGGTCACCGACTACGTCGGCCGGGTACAGGCCGCCCACGATCTGCTCTCCGGCCGCGACTCGGCTCTGTTGTCAAGGCTCATCGACGAACTCGATCGGCTCACCGACGCGCAGATGTTCGAGACCGCGGCACGTCACCGCGATCGCGTCGCCGCGACCATCGACACGCTGGCACGCTGTCAGCGACTCTCGGCGCTCTGCCGGATCGCGGAGATCGTCGTCGCCCGGACCGACGGCGCGGGTGGTTGGGAGTTGGCCGTGATCCGACACGGTCGGCTGGCCTCGGCCGGGCACGCCCGACGGGGCGTGGCCCCCATGCCGGTCGTCGACGCGTTGGTCACCTCCGCGGAGACGGTGCTACCCGGGGAAGGGCCGCTGCTGGGTGCGTCCCCGGAGGAATCGGCACTGCTGTACCGGTGGCTCG
>NZ_MVPX01000278.1:0-6550 GCF_002043085.1 Gordonia sp. i37
CGACATCAGCGGCGTCGCCGAGGTGTATTCGTGTGCCGGCGACGTCGATCTCATCGCCAAGATCAAGGTGCGTGACCACGCGGAGATCGCCGACGTGGTGACCGGCCGGATCAACCGGCTACCGGGGGTGACCCACACCGCCACCCACATCGCCTTCCGCAGCTACTCCAGCTCGGAGGTCGAGGGCGGCTTCTCCATCGGAGAGGAGTAGCGCGAGTCGACGTGACTCGAGGTGTGACCTGTCTACGGCCGACCGGCCAGCTCCTGTGAGCGGGCGGCCCACCGATCGAGCAGCGCGGTTGCGGCCCCGGAGTCGATGACGGCCTCGGCGCGCGCTTTCGCCGCCACCATCGCCGTGGTGAGGCTGTCGACGCTGTAGGCCTCGGTCATCTCCGCCGACACGATGGCGCCCGCGGCGTTGAGGACCACCGCGTCGCGGACCGGTCCCCGCGCCCCGGCGAACAGGTCGCGGGCGATCGCGGCGTTGGCGGTGGCGTCGCCGCCCTGCAGCGCGGACAGCTCCACGAGTTCGATCCCGAGTTCGCGCGGATCGAAGGCGAGTTCGACGACCCGGCCATCGATGACCTGCCACACCGTCGAGGTGCTGGTCGTCGTCAGTTCGTCGAGTCCGTCGTCGCCCCGGACCACCAGCACGGCCGCGTCCCGTTCGGCGAAGGCCTGGGCGAGCACCGGTGCGAGATCGGCGAAGGCACAGCCGATCAGCCCGCGGGAGGGACGCGCCGGGTTGGTCAGCGGTCCGAGCACGTTGAACACCGTCGGGATGCCGATCTCCCTACGCGGT
This sequence comes from Gordonia sp. i37, assembly GCF_002043085.1. Classification (NCBI taxonomy): domain Bacteria; kingdom Bacillati; phylum Actinomycetota; class Actinomycetes; order Mycobacteriales; family Gordoniaceae; genus Gordonia; species Gordonia sp. i37. Next base: position 803 of record NZ_MVPX01000278.1, read on the forward strand.
GGCCCCGTGAAACGGAACGCCGGATGGAAGACGGGCGCGAAGCAGAATCCGATCCCCAGCTCGTCGACGCAGCGACCGACATCGGCGGCCCCCAGGCCGATCGACACGCCGAGCGCCTCGAGGACGTCGGCGCCACCACTCTTCGACGACGCCGCGCGATTGCCGTGTTTGACCACTGCGACGCCGGCCGCGGCGATGACGACGGCGGTCATGGTGGAGATGTTGACGGTGTGCGAGCGGTCGCCGCCGGTGCCGACCACGTCGATCGCGGGCCGGGACACGGTCACCCGTACCGCGTGCTCCAACATCGCCGCGGCCAGCCCACGCAGTTCGGCGGGCGCGGCGCCCTTCATCTTGACCCCGACCCCGAACGCCGCGATCTGTGCTCCGGTCGCCCCGTCGGTCATGATCTCGTTCATCGCCCAGGCCGCTTCATCGACGGTCAGGTCGATGCCGTCGGTGACCCGGCCGAGGATCTGCGGCCACGTGTACGTCTGCGCGCTGCTCACCCCAAGAACTGTAGGGCTGACCCGACAATCCCCGGGCTGTGGGGCCCACCCCACGGCCCGGCCTTTCACCCGCCCATTCACCGGCCGGAGTGGTCCGCCTTCTCGGCGCGCTGCAGCACCTGCCACCCCACTGCCCGACCGCCGTGTCGCGACCCGAGACTGGCCATCCTCGATCGTTCCTGCGACAGGTGCAGCGCGTCGACGAGTTGCACCCGTGCCAGCACCACCGTCTCGTGTCCGTCGGGCACCGGGCTGTCCTGCTCCGAATGCACCGGCCGGTACCCGTCGAGCGCGGCAACCGCGATCGCGTCGGACACCCGCGAGGTGGGCAGCGCCAGGACATGCCGGACCACCGCCTGATCCGCCGGGCGCCACGAAGACCCTTCCAGCACAGTCGAACTCGACGCGGCGTCGTCGACACACGACGCAACGACCTCGAGGTCGGTGTCGTCGACGTCGATCACCCGCGACTCGCGGTGGGAACCGATCCGTGCGGTGAGTCGTTGCCATCGGGAACGGGACACCGGACGGCCGTTCACGTCCCGCGGCGCAGGGTCCGGCTCGTGGCCCGATCGCGAAGTACCCATGCCCCGAGCAAACCACGACGGGCCCCACAGACACGCCGAGACACCCGCGCAACCGGCGCCGACCAGCGCGAAGAGAAAAAGTTCCCACCAATCTCGGACCCAAGTGGTCACCGCGTACTACGAACCGTCATACTTCAACTTGTGACTAGCGCTGTAGGTACTTCCGGAACGGCCATCACCGCGCGCGTGCACTCACTCAACCGGCCCAACATGGTGAGTGTCGGCACGATCGTCTGGCTGTCCAGTGAGCTGATGTTCTTCGCAGGCTTGTTCGCGATGTATTTCGTCGCGCGCGCCAACGCCAATCCGGTTGACGGATGGCCGCCGGAGCCCACCGAACTCAATCTGGCCCTGGCCATCCCGGTGACGACGGTCCTCATCCTCTCGTCGGTGACCTGCCAGATGGGCGTGTTCGCCGCCGAGCGCGGAGACGTCTTCGGACTGCGCCGCTGGTACCTGCTGACCTTCTTCATGGGCGCGTTCTTCGTCTGCGGTCAGGGCTATGAGTACTACCACCTGGTGCACGAGGGCACGACGCTGTCCTCGAGCGCCTACGGCTCGGTGTTCTACATGGCCACCGGATTCCACGGCCTGCACGTCATCGGTGGTCTGGTCGCCTTCATCTTCCTGCTGATCCGCACCAAGCTGTCGAAGTTCACCCCGGCCCAGGCGACCGCGGCGATCGTCGTGTCCTATTACTGGCACTTCGTCGACATCGTGTGGATCGGCCTGTTCGTGACGATCTACTTCATCCGATGAGAGCGCGGCACGCCGGGAGCACCCGGAGTCCCTGCGCAGTAACCGAGCTTTGCGCGGGGTGAACCCGCATCACAGCCCAGAGTCCGTCCGCTAGTAGAGAGACTAGAGATGAGTTCATCTCCACCGCGATCGTCGGATAGCGACGCAACTGACGCGGTCGAATCGGTCGCGACGCCGTCGACGACCCCGGCGAGTTCCGCCCGCCGGTCGAAGGCACGACGCAAGCTTCGCCGACGTGTCAGCGGCACCATCCTGTTGCTCGCCGGTCTGTTCATGGCCGGCATGATCGCGTCGCTGCTGACGCCCAAGCCGCAGGTCGCCACCGCCGACGTCGACAACGCCGCGCTGATCAGTGCGGGCAAGCAGTTGTACGAGACCTCGTGCGTCACCTGTCACGGCGCCAACCTGCAGGGTGTGCCCGATCGCGGCCCGTCGCTGCTCGGTGTCGGTGACGCGGCCGTGTACTTCCAGGTGTCTACCGGCCGTATGCCCGCCGCTCGCGGTGAGGCACAGGCGCTGCGCAAGCCGCCGAAGTTCACCACCGCCCAGATCGACCAGCTCGGTGCCTACATCCAGGGCATGGGTGGTGGTCCCAGTGTGATCTACGAGCACAACCCGGACGGTTCGATCAAGACCGAGAACGGCGTGCGCGTCGTCGCCCAGGATTCACTCCGCGGCGACAACCTCGCCCAGGGTGGCGAGCTGTTCCGACTCAATTGCGCGTCATGCCACAACTTCACCGGCCGTGGCGGTGCGCTGTCCGGCGGTAAGTTCGCGCCGACGTTGTCCGACGTCAAGGAACAGCAGATCTACACGGCGATGCTCACCGGCCCGCAGAACATGCCGAAGTTCTCCAACCGCCAGCTGTCGGTGGACGAGAAGAAGAACATCATCGGCTTCATCAAGTACGTCACCGAATCCAAGCCGCAGGGCGGCCTCGGGATCGGCGGCTTCGGCCCCGTCAGCGAGGGCATGGTGATGTGGTTTGTCGGGGTTGTGGCGATCGTCGCCGCCGCGATGTGGATGGGATCTCGAGCATGACCGTCAGCGATAAGGACGTCCCGACCAAGGACGAACTCGACCAGATGAGCAACGACGAGCTGGTCAAACTCGGCACCAACCTCGACGGTGTGGAGATCATCCACCGCGGCGAGCGTTACCCCGAGCCGGGTACCGGTGTCGAGAAGCGTGCCGAGCGTCAGGTCGCCATCTGGCTGACGATCTCGGGCATCTCCGCGCTCGCCTGCTTCGTCGTCTTCTGTTTCAATCACTGGCACTTCGCCATGCCGGACGACCCGAACTACTGGTGGTACACGCTCAACACGCCGCTGTTGGGCATCACCTTCGGTTTGGCGATCCTGTCCATCGGCATCGCACTGGTGCTGATCACCAAGAAGTTCCTGCCGTCGGAGATCTCCGTACAGGATCGTCACGACGGGCCCGGTTCCAGCGACGTCGACAAGGCGACCATCGTCGCCGAGCTCAAGGACTCCGGCACCACCTCCACGCTCGGTCGTCGCAAGATGATCATCGGCTCGGGCATCTTCGCCTTCGGCGCACTCGCCTTCACCGGTGTGATCGCCGCGGTCGGCGGCATCATCAAGAACCCGTGGGCCGATCGTGACGACGCTCCCCTGTGGAACTCGGGCTGGTCACCGATCTACAACTCCAAGGAGAACCCCACCGAGACGGTGTTCCTGCGTCGCGACGTCGGTGACCCCTACCGGGTGGCGCTCGTCCGGCCCGAGGACCTCGACTCCGGGGCGATGGAGACCGTGTTCCCGTGGCGCGTGTCCGACGGACTCGGTGAGACCGAGGAGTCCCGCGAGAAGCTCGTCTGGGGTCTGCGTTACGTCAGCAACCCGGTGATGCTCATCCGTCTGCGTCCCGCCGACGCGGCCAACGTGATCAAGCGCAAGGGCCAGGAGAGCTTCAACTACGGCGACTACTTCGCCTACACCAAGGTCTGCAGCCATCTCGGCTGCCCGACCTCGCTCTACGAGCAGCGCACCAACCGCATCCTCTGCCCGTGCCACCAGTCGCAGTTCAACGCACTCGACTCGGCCAAACCGGTCTTCGGTCCGGCAGCACGCGCACTGGCGCAATTGCCGATAACGGTGAACGATCAGGGGTACCTGGTCGCCAACCGTGCCCACAACCAGGGCAACTACATCGAACCCGTCGGACCGGCTTTCTGGGAGCGTGACTCATGACCATCGCCGACCGCATGGCCACACAGGCCGAAGAGGTGGACTCGCGGTACCACCTCGCCGCCGGTATGCGCCGGCAGATCAACAAGGTCTTCCCGAGTCACTGGTCCTTCATGCTCGGCGAGGTCGCCCTCTACAGCTTCATCATCCTGCTGCTCTCGGGTGTGTATCTGACCTTCTTCTTCGATCCGTCGATGAGCGAGGTCATCTACCACGGCGATTACGAGCCGCTCAAGGGCGTCATGATGACCCGCGCCTACGAGACCACGCTCAACATCTCGTTCGAGGTGCGTGGCGGCCTGTTCGTCCGGCAGGTGCACCACTGGGCGGCCCTGCTGTTCGCGGCGTCGATCATCATCCACATGGCGCGCATCTTCTTCACCGGCGCGTTCCGGCGTCCGCGTGAGGCCAACTGGATCATCGGCTGCCTGCTGCTGATCCTGGCGATGTTCGAGGGCTTCTTCGGTTACTCGCTGCCCGACGACCTGCTCTCCGGAACCGGTGTGCGTGCCGCGATGAGCGGCATCGTCCTCGGAATCCCGTTGGTGGGCACCTGGATTCACTGGGCGCTGTTCGGCGGTCAGTTCCCGGGCGACATCATCATCCCGCGCATGTACGTGATGCACATCCTGCTGTTCCCGGGCATCATCCTCGCGCTGATCGGTGCTCACCTGGCGCTGGTCTGGTACCAGAAGCACACGCAGTTCCCCGGCCCCGGCCGCACCGAGAAGAACGTCGTCGGCGTGCGCATCATGCCGGTCTTCGCCGCCAAGGGCGGTGCGATGTTCGCGGTGGTCACCGGTGTCCTCGCGATCATGGCCGGTGTCTTCCAGATCAACCCGGTGTGGGTCCTCGGCCCGTACAACCCGGCGCAGGTCTCGGCGGGCTCGCAGCCCGACATCTACATGATGTGGACAGACGGTCTGGTGCGTCTGATGCCCGACTGGGAGCTCTACTGGGGTCATTACACGATTCCGGCGGTGTTCTGGTGCGTCGTGATCATCACGTTGATGTTCGGCGTGATGTTCGCCTACCCGTGGATCGAGAAGCGCCTCACCGGCGACGACGCGCACCACAACCTGCTGCAGCGTCCGCGTGACACCCCGGTGCGTACCGGCCTCGGCGCGATGGCCTTCAGCTTCTACATCATCCTCACGCTGATGTGCATGAACGACATCATCGCGTTGAAGTTCCACGTCTCGCTCAACGCGACGACCTGGGCGGGCCGCATCGGTCTGATCGTCATCCCGCCGCTGCTGTACTTCGTCGCCTACCGCTGGGCGCTGGCATTGCAGCGCAGCGACCGCGAGGTCCTGGCCCACGGTATCGAGACCGGCATCATCAAGCGCCTGCCGCAGGGTGAGTACATCGAGCTGCATCAGCCGCTCGGCCCGGTCGACAGCCACGGTCATCCGATCCCGCTCCCCTACGAGGGCGCAGCCGTTCCGAAGCGGATGAACAAACTCGGTTCCTCCGGCGCCCCCGGCACGGGTTCGATCCTGCTCGCCGACCCGCCCGAGCAGCAGAACCGCAACATCGAGCACGAGCACGAGCAGGAACTCGCCGAGCGCAAGGCCCTGCGCGAGCTGCAGGAAAAGGGCGGCAACCCGCTCGAGTAGCCAACCTCGAGACCGGCGCAACCGCCGGAAGTGCAACGAACACAACGACATCGGCTGGGGGCGC
>NZ_MVPX01000279.1:0-4189 GCF_002043085.1 Gordonia sp. i37
GGGGAGCCGATCGCGTGACCCGCGGCCTCGGGTCCCTCGACGCCGCCGTCTACGACTCCATCGCCCGCTCCCCCAGCCCGCTGCTCGACGCCACGATGCCACCGCTGACACGTGCGGCCGACCACAGCAAGTTGTGGATCGCCATCGCCATCGGACTCGCCGCCAGCGGCCGGCCCGGTCTGCAGCGCGGTGCCGTGCGAGGGCTCGGCTCGCTGGCCGTCACCAGTCTGGTCACCAATCAGGTCGCCAAGCGCCTGCGACGACGGCCCCGCCCGACCGCCACCCTGGTGCCTGCGCCCCGCCGAAGCCGAACACTCCCGACCTCCAACTCGCTGCCGTCGGGGCACTCCGCGAGCGCTGCCGCCTTCGCCACCGGCGTGGCGATCGAAAGTCCCCTTGCGGGACTGGCGATGTCGGCACTGGCCGGTCTCGTCGGCTTCTCCCGGGTGGCGACCGGCGTGCACTATCCGGGAGATGTGGCGATCGGCCTGGGAATCGGTGCGGCCGTGGCGACCGCGGGCGGCCAGATCGCACCGCCGATCACCCGTCGCCGGATCTCGATCCCCCGACCCACCCGTGACGAGGCACCGGAGGTCACCGACGGCGCCAACGTGACCGTGTTGCTGAACCCGGCGTCCGGCGACGGCCGGGGTGCGCGGATCCGCGACCGGATCCGCGCCGAGTTGCCCGCCGCCCGAGTCGTGGAGCTCGACTCCGGCGACGACTTCGCCGCGATCGCCCGCGACGCCGCCGAGGATTGCGACGTGCTCGCCGTCTGCGGTGGCGACGGGACGGTCGCCACCGCGGCGGCCGCGGCGCTGGCGACCGACACCCCGCTCGCGGTCTTCCCCGGCGGCACGTTCAATCACTTCGCCCGCGACATCGGGGCCACGACCGCCGACGACACGATCGCCGCACTGCGTGAGGGGCGGGTGACCCGCGTCGACGCGGCCTGGCTGGGGTCGGATCGGGTCGTGCTGAACACCGCCAGCATCGGCTCCTACCCGCATTTCGTGCGTGCACGCGAACGCCTCGAAGGCCGGACCGGAAAGGCACTGGCCAGCACCCTGGCGATCCTGCATGTCCTGCGCCATTCCCAACCGCAACGCATCCGGGTGGACGGCGAGGACCTCGACGTCACGTTGTTCCTGCTGGGCAACTCGATGTACGGCTCATCCGGGTTCGCCCCGGCCCGTCGCGAACGCCTCGACGACGGACTCCTCGACGTCCGCTTCCTCGTCGCCGGCGGACGGTGGGCGTTCGCGCGGCTGGTCTTCGGGTTGTTGAGCGGCCGCCTGCAGCGCTCCCGCTCCTACCGGGAGATGCAGGTTCCGGAGTTCTCGTTCAGCTCCGAGGAGCCGGTGGTCGTCGCGCACGACGGTGAGATCGGCGAGTCCTATCGGGAAGCCACCTTCACCGTCGCCTATCGTGCCCTCACGGTGTACGGCTCCAGCGTCGTCGGAAAGCCCTGAGACCGCTTCCGCCCGGACACCGATCCGTCCCAGCCCTTTGCCGAGGCACGACAGGAGGCCCGACCATGCGGTGGATCGATCACGCCATCTGGTGGCATGTCTACCCTCTCGGATTCTGCGGCGCACCGATCCGGGACCACGACGCGGCCCCGGCTCCCCGACTGCGCCGTCTGCTGAACTGGCTGGACTACGCCGTCGAACTCGGCGCCTCCGGGCTGTTGCTGGGTCCGGTCTTCGCCTCGCAGGCTCACGGCTACGACGTCGTCGACCCGTTCCGGATCGATCCCCGCCTCGGCCGGCAGCAGGATTTCGACGATCTCGTCGCGCAGTGTCGGGCACGGGGACTGCGGGTGGTCCTCGACGGGGTCTTCAGCCACATCGGCGATCAGCACCCGGCGGTACTGCGTGCATTGCATGAGGGACCCGGGTCCGAGTCCGACATGTTCGACATCGACTGGGCGGCCGACGGCGGGCCCCGACCCCGCGTGTTCGAGGGGCATTCGTCGTTGGTGCGCCTCAACCATGCGTCCCCGCGCACCGCCGACCACGCGGTGGCCGTGATGAACCACTGGCTCGACCTCGGTATCGATGGCTGGCGTCTGGATGCCGCGTATTCGGTCCCCGTCGACTTCTGGGGTCGGGTGCTACCCGAGGTACGCTGCAGGCACGGCGACGCCTGGTTCCTCGGCGAGGTCATCCACGGCGACTACAGCGCCTTCGTCACCTCCTCCGGCGTCGACTCGGTGACCCAGTACGAACTGTGGAAGGCGATCTGGTCGGCCATCGCCGACCGCAACCTGTTCGAACTGAGCTGGGCCCTGGTGCGCCACAACGAATTCCTGGCGCGGTTCGTGCCGAACACCTTCGTCGGCAATCACGACGTCACCCGCATCGCGAGCCTCGTCGGACCCGATCACGCCGTTCTCGCCGCGGCGATCCTGCTCACCGTCGGCGGTGTCCCGTCGGTGTACTCCGGCGACGAGCAGGGATTCACCGGGATCAAGGAGGAGCGGGTGGGCGGCGACGACGCGGTCCGACCGGCCTTTCCCGACACCCCGGCCGAGCTCGCCGACTGGGGCCGCGACATCATGCGGGCGCACCAGGATCTGATCGGTTTACGCCGCAGGCACCCGTGGCTCGTCACGGCGAGAACCGAGTCATTGACGCTGACCAACACGCGATACAGCTACCGCAGCAGTGCCGCGCACGGCGGCGAATGGATCGACGTCCACATCGATCTCGACGACCACCCGCAGGTCCGCATCGACGATGCAGCCGGCGCCACGCTCTGGTCGTCGCTCGGTTGAACGCGATCGGCGCGGGGCACGCGAGAAGCGTGCACCGCGCCGATCAGAACGTGAAGAGTTCGCTCTCAGTGCTTTTCGGGGCCGACGTGGTATTCGAACACCATTCCGGCGGCGGCAGAGATGATGCACGCCGCGGCGAAGATGCAGAACCAGATGTTGCCGGTGGCGAATCCGATCGCGAACATCGCGGCCGAGGCCGCGAGCAGGATCGGCCACCACGAGTGCGGGCTGAAGAAGCCGAGTTCACCGGCGCCGTCCTCGATGTCGGCGTCCTCGTAATCCTCCGGACGGATCTCGACGCGTCGCGCGACGAACCGGAAGTAGGTTCCGGCGATGAGGGTCAGACCGGCACTGAAGTACATGCCGACCACGCCGACCCATTCCACGCCATGCGAGGTGAACGCCGTGCACAGCGTGTAGATCACGCCGGCGAGGAAGAAGAAGGCCGTCAGGAGCTCGAAGAGCCGGGCTTCGATCTTCACTGGAAGTCACTCTCCTTGATCGTGCAGCCTGCCAGCCGCGTGTTGTTCGGGTCGCCGGTCGCGGCGGCGGTGCCATTGCTCTTGCGGCGGGTGTCGAACGGAACCGTCACCACCGACTCGGGCTGCTGGCAGATCGCTTCCAGCGCTTGGGCATTGGTCGCCTGCGGATGAGTGTCCCGATAGGTGATGTAGCGATCGAAGTCCTGCGGGGAGACCGCCCGAACCTCGAAGTTCATCATCGAGTGGTAGGTGCCGCACATTTCCGCGCAGCGCCCGACGAACGCACCGGTCCGCTCGATCTTCTCGATCTGGAAGACGTTGTCGGTGTGGTTCTGCTCGGGGAACGGCAGCACGTCACGTTTGAACAGGAACTCCGGCACCCAGAAGGAGTGCACGACGTCGGCGGCCGCCAGCTCGAACTGGATGCGCTGATCGGTCGGCAGGACCAGGATCGGGATCTCGGTGGAGGTGCCGATGGTCTCGATCTTGTCGAACCGCAGGTAGTTGCGGATGTCGTCGTCGCGGCCGTTGGCCGGTCCGGGCAGCGGTTCACCGTCGTGGGTGTTCTGCTGCACCTGCAGGTCGAACGGGTTGCCCAGCGTGCTCGGGAACTGCTTCTCCTGGCCGTTGACCTCGGCCTGGCGATAGCCGAACTTCCAGTTCCACTGGAAGGCGGTGACGTCGACGACGACCTTCGGGTCGTTGGTCTTCTTCTCCACGTCGGTCTGCACGATGACGGTGAAGTAGAACAGCACCGCGATGATGACGAACGGGATGGCCGTGTAGGTCAGCTCCAGCGGGACGTTGTAGGCGGTCTGCCGCGGGAACTCGTCCTGACCTTCCTTGTGACGGTGGAAGGGGATGGTCCAGAAGATCAGACCCCACACCAGGATGCCCATCAGCAACGCCGCGATGACCGACCAGGTCC
>NZ_MVPX01000028.1:0-3242 GCF_002043085.1 Gordonia sp. i37
CCGCCGATCTGCTCGAATGGCTCGAATCCGATGCCGGACAAGCCACCCCGCTCGCCGACATCGGGCGTGCGCTTGCCCACCGCAACCACGGACGGTCGCGCGCCGTCGTGATGGCCCGCTCCCACGAGGACGCCGTCAAGGGTGTGCGTGCGGTGGCCGAGGGCAAGGCCAATCCGCTTGTGTACTCGGCGGATTCGCCGGACGCCGCATCGGCGGTGTGGTTGTTGAGCGGCTTCGGGTCGCAGCACCGCAAGATGGCCAAACAGCTCTACACCGAGAACCCGGTCTTCGCCAAGTACGCCGACCGCGTCGATCACCTCGTGCAGCGTGAACTCGGATACTCCATCGTCGAGATGTTCCTCGACGACGCACAGACCTACGGCATCGAGACCAGCCAGGTCGGCATCTACACCATCCAGGTCGCCCTCGCCGACACGCTGCGCCACTTCGGCGCGCAACCCGGTGTGCTGGTACCGCATTCGATGGGGGAGGCCTCGGCCGCCTACATCAGTGGTGGACTCTCGCTCGAGGATGCGACACGGGTGATCTGTCAGCGCTCGCGTCTCATGGGTGAGGGCGAGTCGATGCTCACCGGCGACGACATCCGGCTGATGGCCCTCGTTGAATACTCCGCCGAGGACATCAACGACGTCCTCGTCGACTACCCGGACCTCGAGATCTGCGTGTATGCGGCGCCGACCCACACCGTCATCGGTGGTCCCGAGCCGCAGGTCGACGCCATCGTCGAGCGCGCCGAGAAGGAGGGCAAACTCGGCCGCAAACTGCAGACCAAGGGTGCGAGCCACACCTCGCAAATGGATCCGCTGCTCGGCGAATTGGCCTACGAGCTCACCGGAATCGAACCGCTCCGCCCGACCGTCGGCTTCTACAGTTCGGTGGACCGCGAGACCTTCTATCGTCCCGGGCACGAGCCGGTGCACACCATCGACTACTTCCTCAAGGGACTGCGCCACAGCGTGTGGTTCTCGCAGGCCATCGCGAAGTCGGTGGAGAACGGTCACCGCACCTTCCTCGAACTCTCGCCCAACCCGGCGGTCCTGATCTCCGTTGCGGCGGTGACGTTCTCGGCCGGACTCCACGACGCCGAGCTGATCGAGACGCTGCGCCGCAAGGAGGACGAGAGCTTCGGCGTCATCAACGCCCTGATGAAGCTGTACGTGCACGGTCACGCCGTGGACGTCGCGTCGCTGTTCGGCACCGGCGCCGGCCGGGGGTTCGCCGACATCCCGCGCACCCGTTTCGAGCGAAAGCCGTACTGGCTCAAGGCCACCGTGAATTCCGGTGGGGGCAGCGGATCGATCCCCGGTGCACACGTGGCGTTGCCCGACGGCCGGCATGCCTGGGAGGTCAACGCCGGCGCGGTCACCGACCTGCGTGAGCTGGTCCGTGCCGCGGCCGCGCAGGTCCTCACCGAGGCGACGGTCGGTGCCGCGGTGGCCCACGGCGAGATCGGTGCTGGCGAGGGTACGCTCACGACGACGCTGAGCCCGCATCCGGGCGGTGCGTCGGTGACCGTGCATGCCAAGCACGACAAGAACTTCCGCCTGCTGTTCGAGGCGGTCGTCACCGGCGCCACCGTCGCCGGTACTGCCGAGGGCGCCCCCCAACCCGCCGACAGCGCCCCCCAGCCCGCCGACGGCGCTCGTCAGAACGCCGACGGCGCCATCGATCCGCGCAAGGTCGGCTACATCGACAACTCGGTGGTCGTCGAGGACGAGATCATCGACGACATCGGCAACAAGTGGGACCCGCAGTCCGGTGAGTCGATCGACGACCGGCTCGCGATCATCGTCGGCGAATCCATGGGCTATGACCCGGAAGATCTGCCCCGCGAGATCCCGCTCGTCGAGTTGGGCCTGGATTCGTTGATGGCCGTGCGCATCAAGAATCGCGTCGAATTCGAGTTCGACATCCCGCAGCTGCAACTTCAGGCGATGCGGCAGGCGAATCTCTCCGATGTCTCCAAGTTCGTGAACTACGCGGTCCATCACCGTGACGAACTCGACGACCTCGCCGAGAATGCCGCCGGCGGAGGCGAACTCGATACCGCCGCGCTCAACGCCTACATCGACGAGCAGAACGCCAAACGGGCCGACAGTGCTTCTGCTGCCGCTGACAGCGCTCCTGCTGCCGCCGACAGCGCTCCTGCTGCCGCTGACAGCGCCCCGACTGCCGCCGACAGCGCCCAGAAGCCCGCCGACCTCACCTCGCAGGCCGCGGTCGCCGAGGCCGCGGGCTCCGATGTCCCGCCGCGTGACGCCGCCGAACGGCTCACGTTCGGGGTGTATGCGGTGGTCACCAAACGCTCGGCCGGCGGCATCTTCAACAAGCTGCCGGTCCTCGAAGAGGATGTGGCACAGGCGCTCACCGACAAGCTCAACGAGCGCACCGGTGGTGACATCGACGTCGAGGACATCCTCGATTCGGAGACCATCGAGGAAATGTCGAACTATGTTCGCGAGTTCCTCGACGCGGCCGCCGACACCGACGGGTTCGTGCGCTACCTGCGACTGATCGACGGGAAGAAGACCTACGACCCGCAGGCCGGTGATCCGACGCCGGTGCTGCTGTTCCATCCCGCCGGCGGTAACACCTCTGCGTACGAGGCGCTGCTCAAGCGGCTGCCGGATTCGGTGCCGGTCATCGGTTTCGACAGGGTCGAGGGCAGCATCGAAGAGCGTGTGCGGCAATACATGCCACGCCTGCGCGAGTTGCAGCCGCACGGCCCGTACGTTCTGGTCGGCTGGTCGCTCGGCGGCGCGCTCGCCTATGGTGCCGCGCAGGTGTTGCGCGACGAGGGCGAGGAGGTCGACTTCGTCGGTCTCATCGACGTCGTCCGTCCCCGCCACGATGTCGTGGAGACCCCCGACACCAAGCGGGCCCGACTGGAGCGCTGGAAGGACTTCGCGATCCGCAACTACGATCTCGACGCCGACATCCCGATCCCGATGGATCGGCTCGTCGAGGCCGACGACGAGGGGCAGTTCGCGATCATCATGGAGATGATGTCGATGTCGGGCACCAAGATCCCCGGCGGCATCATCGAGCACCAGCGCACCTCGTTCATCGACAACCGCGCACTCACCAACATCGCTCCGACGCCCTACGGCGGCAAGGTCGTGTTGTACCGCGCCGACAAGATGCACGACGGCGCAATCGAACTCGAGCCGCAGTGGGCGGAGATCGACGAAGACGGTCGGTGGGGCGAGGTGGTCGACGAC
>NZ_MVPX01000280.1:0-14029 GCF_002043085.1 Gordonia sp. i37
TGATGGTCCAGAAGATCAGACCCCACACCAGGATGCCCATCAGCAACGCCGCGATGACCGACCAGGTCCACAGGTGGCGCATCGACTCGGCCTGCGGGGTAACGCCGACCGGCCAGCCGAACCGCACGATCTCGTCGCCACTGCAGCCCGTCATCACCACAGCCCCGACGGCGAGGATCGCGACGATGCCGAACCGCTTGATCATCCGCGATGCAGACGAAACACGCCGGGCCCGGGGCCGTTCACCGTGTGCCAATTTCACGCCTTCCTGCTCGCTCGCCGCGACGTTCCCGCCGTGCGAGTCGCATGCCACATGACCTGCCTCGACGCGTTGTCTCCGAGGGGACCCGACCAACCGGCCGAAACGCCCGCGGGCACCGCGGTCACACCGCGGCCGCGCCTATGTACTACGCAGCGTAGACCAACTCACGGGAACTTTTTCGGTTGGGGTGGATCAGCGCGTCGGATTCCTGTGACCGACCCCGACATCGCCTGTTCGGGAGCGGTTTCGGCCCTCCCCACGGCGGTGCCGGACGGCCCTGCGAACCACGATGCGGCATACTCGGACCCGTCTGCGAACCCCGGCGTTGCGGACGCAATCTGTCATTCGAACCACTCGATGTCGAAAGAGGCCTGAATCCCTGTGTGTGGCTTGCTCGGTCTGCTGACCCCCGACGGCTCGGCGGCGACCGCCGTCGACCTCATCGCCGAAGCCTGCCACTGCATGCGACACCGCGGGCCCGACGAGCCGGGCACCTGGCACGACGAGCACCTCGTCTTCGGGTTCAACCGGCTCTCGATCATCGACATCGAGCATTCGCATCAGCCGCTGCGGTGGGGTCCCCCGGACAGCCCGGAACGTTACGCACTCGTCTTCAACGGTGAGATCTACAACTACCTCGAGATCCGCGCCGAGCTCGCCGCCGACGAGCAGGCGGTCTTCCGTACCGAAGGCGACGGCGAGGCGATCGTCGCGGCCTTCCACTACTGGGGCCCCGACGCGGTGCGTCGGCTGCGCGGTATGTTCGCCTTCGCCATCTGGGACACCGACACCGGATCGCTGTTCCTGGCCCGTGATCCGTTCGGTATCAAGCCCCTGTTCCTCGCCACCGGTCCCGGCGGAACGGCGTTCGGCAGTGAGAAGAAGAGCCTGCTGGAACTGCTCGACCGGCTCGAGCTGTCCACCGATCTCGATCCGCGCGCCGTCGAGCACTACACCGAACTGCAGTACGTCCCGGAACCGGAAACCCTGCATGCCGCCGTCCGGCGTCTGGAATCCGGGTGCCACGCGAGGGTGCGGCCCGGCCACTCCCCCTCGGTGACCCGTTACTTCACCCCGCAATTCGGGGTGCGTCCGGTCACCGACGCCACACGTCAGAAGCGCTACGACGAGATCGCCGACGTGCTCGCCGATTCCGTCGCCAAGCACATGCGCGCCGACGTGACCGTCGGCTCGTTCCTCTCCGGCGGGATCGACTCCACCGCCATCGCCGCGCTGGCGATCCGCCACAACCCCGATCTCATCACCTTCACCACCGGCTTCGAGCGCGACGGCTACTCCGAGATCGACGTCGCCGCCGAATCCGCCGAGGCGATCGGCGCGCGCCACATCGTCAAGGTCGTCAACGAGACCGAGTTCATCGACGCGATCGGAAAAATCGTCTGGTACCTCGACGACCCGGTCGCCGATCCGGCGCTCGTCCCGCTGTATTTCGTGGCCGCCGAGGCTCGCAAGCACGTGAAGGTGGTGCTCTCCGGTGAGGGCGCCGACGAATTGTTCGGCGGCTACACCATCTACAAGGAGCCGCTGTCACTCTCTGCGTTCGACAAGCTGCCGCGCATGCTGCGGCGAGCGGCGGGCAAGGTTTCCGATCGCATCCCCGAGGGCACCCGTGGCAAGAGTCTGCTCCATCGCGGATCACTGACGCTGGAGGAGCGGTATTACGGCAACGCCCGCAGTTTCGACGACGCGCGACTGCGTGCGGTCCTCGTCGACTACCGACCGGAGTGGACGCACACCGACGTCACCGCACCGATCTACGCGCGCAGCGAGGGCTGGGATCCGGTGGCCCGGATGCAGCACATCGACCTGTTCACCTGGCTGCGCGGCGACATCCTCGTCAAGGCCGACAAGATGACGATGGCCAATTCCCTGGAGTTGCGGGTTCCGTTCCTCGATCCCGAGGTGTTCGCCGTCGCCGAGACGCTTCCGTTCGACGAGAAGATCGCGCACGGCACCACCAAGTACGCGCTGCGCAAGGCGCTCGAGCAGATCGTGCCGCCACATGTGTTGCACCGCAAGAAGCTCGGCTTCCCGGTGCCGATCCGGCATTGGCTGGCCGGTGGCGAGATGTACGACTGGGCGCACGAGACGATCAGTCATTCGCAGACCGAGCACCTGCTGAACAAGCCGGCCGTCCTCGCGATGCTCGCCGAGCACCGCGAGGGGGCCGTCGACAACAGCAGGCGCCTGTGGACGGTGTTGATCTTCATGGTGTGGCACGCGATCTTCGTGGAGAAGTCACTGGTGCCCGAGATCACCGACCACACCTATCCGGTGCGGCTGTAGGACGGGGCGCGCTTTTCAGAACACCTTGCTGATCTCGGCGGCGGCGTCGGCGCCATAGGCGCCCTCGATGCGTTCGATCGCCGAGTCGTGGTCCCAGGTCCAGTCCTGGGTCGAGACCGTCTCGAGGACGAGCACCGCGACCATCGACCCCAGTTGGGCAGCACGTTCGAAGCCGAGGCCCTTGCTCACCGCGGTCAAGAAGCCCGCACGGAAGCCGTCACCGACGCCGGTCGGATCGACCTTGGCCGTCTCCGGGACCACCGGTACGTGGATCCGCGCGCCGTCGGCGCCGATGATCTCGACGCCGCCGGCACCGAGGGTGGTGATGCGGGTGCCGACCATCTCACGCACACGGTCCTCGGTGAGCCCGGTCTTCTCGCGGAGCAGACCCCACTCGTACTCGTTGGTGAACAGATAGGTGGCACCGTCGATCAGGGTGCGGGCCGACTCCCCGTCGAGACGGGCGAGCTGCTGGGAGGGGTCGGCGGCGAACGGGATGCCCAGTTCCCGGCATTCGTTGGTGTGCGCGACCATCGCCTCCGGATCGTCGGCGCCGATGAGGACCAGCTCGGCGTCATTCGCGGAGACCTCGGCGAGCGTGATCTCGCGGGCCTCGCTCATCGCTCCCGGATAGAAGAACGCCAACTGCGCCATCACCTCGTCGGTGGTGCAGGTGAATCGGGCGGTCTGATGTTTGTCCGACACCCGCACGCCGCGGCAGTCGACGCCGTGATCCTCCAGCCAGCGACGGTAGTCGTCGAAGTCCGAGCCGACCGCGCCGACGAGGACCGGCGCTCCACCGAGTTCGCCCATCGCGTAGCAGATGTTGCCGCCGACCCCACCGCGCCGGACGACGAGGTCCTCGGCGAGGAAGCTCAGCGAGATGTGGTCGAGATGGTCGCCGAGCAATTGCTCGGAGAATTTGCCGGGGAACTTCATCAGATGGTCGGTAGCGATCGAGCCACATACATAAATGGTCACGGGGGTCTTCAGCCCTATCTGCTCGGCGGTACTGCTGGGCAACGACCTTTCACGCTACCGACCGGTGCCACAACGCATCCGACCGCATCCCCGGTGTCCGGGAATGCGGTCGGAAGGAGATGGATCTCGGGCGGACTCAGTTGAAGGAGTCGCCGCAGGCGCAACTGCCGGTCGCGTTCGGGTTATCGATGGTGAAACCCTGCTTCTCGATGGTGTCGACGAAGTCGATGGTCGCGCCCTGGACGTAGGGAGCACTCATCCGATCGACGGCCAGCGTGACCCCGGCGAAGTCGGCGGTGAGGTCACCGTCGAGGCTGCGGTCGTCGAAGAACAGCTGGTAACGCAGGCCCGCACAGCCACCCGGCTGGACGGCGATGCGCAACGACAGGTCGTCGCGACCTTCCTGGTCCAGAAGGGCCTTGGCCTTCGACGCGGCGGCGTCGGTCAGGATGACTCCGGTGCTGGTCGCGGCGCCGGATTCGTTCTGCACAGTCATCGATGCTCCTCAGTGCTGGTCGAGGCCGGCTCGGTGGGGCCGGTTGCGGTCAGTCCCCGCGCAGACGCGCGGAAACGCACATTCGTACGGTCGGCTTCAACGGTACCCCGTCATGACATATTCCCGCCGCCGGTCGACTCCCACGCCGCCGCGATACCGCGAGTCATCCGCTCGAGCTGGTGGTCGGCGTCGTCCATTGCCAGCCGCACCGATCCGGCGTGGTCGACGAGCGAATGCGCCGCGGCGATACCGGCGTCGGCGATCTCGTCGGCGCTCAGTGCGATCTGCCCGGCGACGACCACTGTCGGTACCGACGCCGCACGCGCGGTGGCGGTGAGAGCGGAGACGACCTTGCCGCGCAGGGTCTGGCTGTCGAACTTGCCCTCCCCGGTGATCACCAGGTCGGCGCCGGCGATCTGGGCGTCACGGTCGGTGACCGCGGCGACGACCGTCGCACCGGAGACGCGCCGACCACCGAGTGCCAGCAGCGCCGCTCCCAGACCCCCGGCGGCCCCGGCGCCCGCGTCGGCGCCGACATCGCGCCCGGCCATGCGGGCGAGCACCCGCGACCACTGGGTCATGCGCTCTTCGAGTCGTCCGACGGTGTCGGCATCGGCCCCCTTCTGCGGGCCGAACACCGCGGCCGCGCCCGAGGCACCGAGTAACGGGTTCTCGACGTCGGATGCGGCGACCACCTCGATCGCGGCACAGCGCGCGACCGCGCGGTCCGGGCCGCCGAGGGCCTCGACGAGTCCGCGACCGCCGTCGGTGGTGGCGCTGCCACCGAGTCCGACGACCACCGAACCGACCCCGAGGCGCAGCGCCGAGTCGACGAGCTGGCCCACACCGAAGGTGTCGGCAGCCATCGCCGTCCGTGTGGTGGGGCGCCCGCCGAGTTGGTGCAGACCGCATGCCTGCGCGCATTCGATGTAGGCGACGAGGTGGTCGGGATCGCGGTCGTCGAGCAGCCACTGCGCGTCGACCGCGGCGCCGAGCGGCCCGTAGACCGTCTCGGTCTGCAGCGTCCCGAGATGCGCGGCCAGGACCGCGACAAAACCCGGCCCCCCGTCGGACTGGGGTGCGCGGATCACCTCGTCGGCGGGTCGGGCCGAGAGCCATCCACGGGCGACGGCGTCGGCCGCCGATACCGCGGTCAACGTGTCACCGAAGGAGTCGGGTGCGATCAGGACGCGCATCGGACCTCGCCGATGGGCGTCGGAAAAGCCAGGGAAAACACCGGGGCCGCCATGCGGGGCAAGTATAGGGAGGTCGGCGCATCACGGCAGCGCGGATCACCTAGGCTCGTCGGTGTGAAACTGCCATGGAAGAAGGACGACTCCGCACCCGCGGACGAGTCCGTCGAGACCCTTGACGATTCCGACTCGACGGATTCGGTTGATCTCTCGAAATCGCAGCGTGGCAGTGCATACACGCCCGCCAAGGGCCGCCCGACACCCTCGCGCCGGGAGGCCGAGGGCCGTCGTCGCGGTCCGGTCGCGCCGCCGCCGACGACCCGCGCCGAGGCCCGCGCGCGCAAGAAGGAACTGCGCAGCTCGATGTCGCGGGAGGACAAGAAAAAGGCGTCGGCCGACCGCCGGGCCCAGCGCCTCGAGCAGCGCGAGCGGATGATGGCCGGCGACGAGCGCTACCTGATGCCGCGTGATCGCGGTGACGCCCGTCGCTACACGCGCAACCTCGTCGATTCCCGACGCAACTTCGCCGGACTGTTCATGCCGTTCGCGATCGTGTTGATCGTGGTGATGTTCGTCCCGTCGATCGCGGTGTACTCGACCTTCCTGCTGCTGGCCTTCGTCATCCTGATGGCGATCGACGGGGTCATCCTGGGCCGCATGGTCAACAAGCGGGTGGCGCAGCGCTATCCCGACGCCGGCGAGGGCGGTCTGAAGCTCGGCTGGTACGCCTTCACCCGCGCGATGCAGCTACGTCAGATGCGCGCGCCCAAACCGCAGGTCTCCCCCGGCGACGAAGTCTGAGCCGATGACCGCACGAGGGGTCCGGACGCTGGTCCTGGGTGGGGTTCGGTCGGGCAAGTCCGCACACGGCGAACAGTTGCTGCGCGCGGCCGCATCGGTGCGTTATGTGGCCACCGGGCCGACGCTGACGACCGATGCCGAGTGGACCGCGCGCGTCGAGAGACATCGGCAACGGCGTGATCCGAGGTACACGACGGTCGAGACGAGCGATCTGGCGTCGGAACTGCGGGCCGACCCGCACACGACGACACTCGTCGACGATCTGGGCAACTGGCTGGCCGCCCGCCTCGACGCCACCGGTGCGTGGTCGGCGACGGCCACCGTCGACCGCTCCGCCGAGAACAATGAATTATGTTCGGCGATAGCCGAATTCACCGGCGATCTGGTGTTGATCAGTCCCGAGGTCGGATTGGCACCGGTGGCCCCGACCCCGGCCGGACGACTCTTCCAGGACGAACTCGGCGCGCTCAACGAGGCCGTGGCCGCAGTGTGTGATCACGTGGTCCTCGTCGTGGCCGGCCGCGTCATCGACCTGACCGAAGCACCCCGGGCCGAGGCCCCGGCAACGCCCGATGCCGTGACCAACCCGACCGCGCCGACGACGGCTGCGCCGGTACCGACGACGGTTGCGCCGACGACGGATGCACCGACGCCACCAGCGGTATCTGCACCGACCCCGCCCGCGCCCGCCGCTCCCGCGAGCGCCCCCGCAGCCGCGATCCCGATGACCGGCCACATTCCCGACGCGACCGACGCCGAGATCTTCGACGCCATCGACCTGCCCGACGAGCAGGTCGCCGAGTCGGCGCGGGCACGCCAGCTCGAACTGACCAAGCCGCCCGGCTCGCTGGGCCGGCTCGAGGAGATCGGGGTGTGGATCTCGGCGTGCCAAGGGGTCTGTCCCCCACGGCCGATCGAGATGCCCACCGTCGTGGTCTTCGCCGGCGATCACGGGGTCGCCCAGGGTGGCGTGTCGGCCTTTCCGCCGGAGGTGACCGCGCAGATGGTCGCCAACATCGCCGCCGGCGGTGCGGCCGTCAACGTGCTCGCCCGTCGGTGCGGTGCGACGGTCCGGGTCGCCGACATCGCCGTCGACGCCGAAACCGGTCCGGAGGTCTCGGCCTACAAGGTGCGGCGTTCCAGCAACGATCTGCGGGTCACCGACGCATTGACCATCGACGAGGCCCGCCGAGCCCTCGCCGCCGGGCGGGCCATCGTCGACGATCTCGTCGACTCCGGGGCCGATCTGTTGATCGCCGGTGACATGGGGATCGGCAACACCACGCCTGCCGCGATCATCATCGGCACCCTCGCACGTCGCGAACCCGTCGAGGTGGTCGGACGCGGCACCGGCATCGACGACGTCGGATGGATGCGCAAGACCGCCGCGATCCGCGACGGGATGCGCCGCGGGCGTCGTCATCGCAGCGACCCACTCTCGCTGATCGCGGCAGTCGGGGGCGCCGACCTGGCCGCGATGGCCGGCTTCCTCGCGCAGGCCGCGGTGCGGCGCACACCGGTGATCCTCGACGGCGTGGTGGTCACGGCGGCCGCACTCATCGCCGTGGAGATGGCCCCGGGCGCGACGCGGTGGTGGCTGGCCGGTCACCGCTCGGTCGAACCGGCGCATGCCATCGCCCTGGAGTATCTGGATCTCGAACCGCTGCACACCTATTCGATGCGCCTCGGTGAGGGCACCGGCGCATTGTCCGCGCTACCGACGGTCCTCTCGGCCGTCGACATCATGACGTCGATGTCGACCTTCGCCGACGCCGGTGTCAGCGATGCCGACGCGTTGCCGTCGGATTCCGTCGACAGCGCGGATTCCGATGTGGCACAAGCACCTTCGCCCACCTGATCTCACCGATGAGCCCGGTACGCGCGATCGCCGTCTCGCTGTCCTGGCTGACCGTGCTCCCTGTACCCCGGCGTGTCACCGACGCAACCGCCGACAGACGGCTCGGCGGCGCGGTCATCGCAGCGGTACCCGTGGTCGGCGTACTCCTCGCGGCGGTGGCGACCCTGATCGCGTGGGGGCTCTCGTACACCGCCGCGCCGGAGGCGCTGATCGGCGTACTCGTTGTCGGCGTACTCGCCGTCGGCACCCGGGGTATGCACCTCGACGGTCTCGCCGACACCGCTGACGGTCTCGGGTGCTACGGACCGCCGGAGAGGGTCACCGAGGTGATGCGTTCGGGTTCGGTGGGCCCGTTCGGCGTGGCGACCCTGATCCTGGTGCTGGCTCTGCAAGCTGTCGGTCTCACGACGCTGATCGCCCAGAATCGTTGGTGGGAGCTCGGTCTGGCGATCGGTGTCGCACGCGTCGCCGCGGTGCTCGCGTGCCGGCGGGCGCTGCCGCCTGCCCATCCCGATGGCTTCGGTGCTCTGGTCGCCGGTACGCAACGCATCGCCGCGGTCGTGTGGTCGGTGGTGGCGGTCGCCCTCGGCGTCGTGATCGGCGGCCTCGATGGCTCGGTCACCGCCCATTCGATCACCGCCCATTCGATCACCGCCGGGCTGCGGGCGGGGGCCACGATCGTGGTGATGCTCGCGTTCACCTGGCTGTTCAGTCGGCACTGTGCACGACGGATGGGCGGCATCGTCGGCGACGTCCTCGGCGCCGTCATCGAACTCGGCACCGCACTCGTCCTCGTCGGACTGATCCTCTGAGTCGGTCTGCACACTGCACAGCCGCGGCGCATCCTGGGCGTATGCCATTGCCGGACCGCAATTTTGACGGATTCGCACTGTATGCGGCACTCGACGCCCGGCGCCGGGAGCAAACGTTGTCCTGGAACGCCCTCGCCCGCCAGGTGTGGGACCTCTCGGCAGCACTCAACGCGGCACGCCCCGATGATCACTCGTTCAGCACATCGGCGATCGCCAGCCTGCGCACACACGCGGCAACACCAGCTGCCAGCACGCAGTACTGCTGCTGTGGTGGCTGAACGCGACCACGGAGGACTTCGTCACCCCGGAGGACTTCGTCACAGACCCGGCAACCGGGACCGCCGGCGTCGAACTCCCACGATGCGACGACGCACACCGCCTTCGGTGGAATCTCGGTCGGCTCTACGCCACGCTCGACGCCGCAAGAACCCGGCACGGGGCGACGTGGGCACGGACGGCGGCTCGGCTGGGCTGCTCGCCGGGCCAGCTGACCGGCCTGCGGACCGCCCGCTACTCCACCAACATGCGCCTGGCCATGACGATCACGCAGGCCCTGCGGCGTCCCGCCGCCGAGTTCGTCTACGCCGCCGACTGGTGAGAGCGACTCAGCGCCGGAAGAGCTCGGTCATCCAGCCGTGGGTGTCGGCGAACTTGCCGCGCTGGATACCGGTGAGGGTGTCGCGCAGCGCGAGGGTCACCTCACCGGGTGTGCCGTCCCCGATCGAGTAGTCGTCGGTCTCGCTCTTGACGTGGCCGACCGGGGTGATGACGGCTGCGGTCCCACACGCGAAGACCTCGGTGATGTCGCCGGAGGTCACACCCTTGCGGAGTTCCTCGGTGGTGATCTTGCGTTCCTCGACGGCGAACCCGGCGTCGGTGGCCAGGGTCAGCAACGATTCCCGGGTGATGCCCGGTAGCAGCGAGCCGGTGAGTTCCGGGGTGACCAGTCGCGCGTCGGCGCCCGAGCCGAAGACGAAGAACAGGTTCATCCCGCCCATCTCCTCGATGAACCGGCGCTCCACGGCGTCGAGCCAGACCACCTGGTCACAGCCCTTCGCGGTGGCCTGCTGCTGGGCCAGGAAGCTCGCGGCGTAGTTGCCGCCGCACTTGGCGAAGCCCGTGCCGCCCGGGGCTGCGCGGACGTATTCGGTCGACAGCCACACGCTGACCGGCTTGATACCACCGGCGAAGTAAGCGCCGGCGGGCGAGGCGATCACGCAATAGCGGTACTGCGTCGACGGGGCGTTGACGCCCAGCCCGGCCTGCGAGGCGAACATGAACGGCCGCAGATACAGCGATTCCTCGCCGCCGGCGGCGGGGACCCACTCGTTGTCGGCGTCGAGCAGCGCGCGCAACGAGGAGATGAAGTCGTCCACCGGCAGCGGCGGCATCGCCAGACGCTCCCCCGACCGCTGCAGGCGCAGGCCGTTGGCCTCCGGGCGGAAGGCGGCGATCGACCCATCGGGCTGACGGTAGGCCTTGAGCCCCTCGAAGACCTCTTGGCCGTAATGCAGCACCATCGCCGACGGATCGAGCGCAATGGGGCCGTACGGGGTCACCTTGGCGTCATACCAACCACGGTCCACGTCGTAGTCCACCATCACCATGTTGTCGGTGAAATACTTGCCGAAACCGGGAGCTGCGAGGATGTCCGCGCGCTGCGACTCCGACACCGGGTGCGGGTGCTCGGTACGGGTGAACTGCAAGGTCATTGGCCCATCGTAGCGCCGCGGCGCAAGGCGATCGGTGCCAGGTTCCCGTCTGCGCCGGGCCGGGGTTGCAGTCGTGCGAGGGGTGGCAGACGTGTGGGCACCTCAGACGTGCGACTCGACGAACGGCGGGATCACGACTTCGCACGGCAACGCCCGACCGCGCACATCGATGACCACCTCGGCTCCCTTGCCGATGCCCGCGGCGGTGTCGATGAGCGCCAGCGCGATCCCCTGTTTGAGGGTCGGCGAGAAGGTGCCCGAGGTGCACAGGCCGATCCGTTCGCCGCCCGCCGCGGTGAGCACATCGCAGTCGGCGCGCGGCACCCCACGACCGGTGGCCCGCAGTCCGTAGAGCCGACGGGCGGGACCGTTCTCCTTCTCCGCGAGCAGCGCCTCGCGCCCGAAGAACGCGGGCTTGTTCCAGCCGACCGCCCACCCGGTGCGGGCCTGGACGGGGGTGATCTCCGGTGAGAGTTCGTGGCCGTGCAGCGCATATCCCATCTCGGTGCGCAGGGTGTCGCGCGCGCCGAGTCCGGCGGGCAGCCCACCGAACGCGGTGACCTGAGCCATCAGCGCGTCGAACACCGGTCCGGCGTGCGCCCACCCGGGCAGGATCTCGTAGCCGCGTTCGCCGGTGTAGCCGGTCCGGCACACACGCACCGGCGCGCTACCCCCGTCGATCGACAGTTCGGCGTCGGCGAACGCCATGTACTCCATCTCGGTGGGCAGTCCCACCGCGGCGAGCACTTCCGGGCTTTTCGGTCCCTGCACCGCGAACACCGCGTACTCGCGGTGCAGATCGGTGATCGCGACACCGTCGGGCGCGACCGCCGCCAACGCTGCGACGACCGCTGCGGTGTTGGCGGCGTTGGGCACGAGGAACACCTCGTCGTCGGCGACGAGGTAGGCGATCAGATCGTCGATGACGCCGCCGGAATCGTTGCAGCACAACGTGTATTGGGCTTTGCCCGGCGCGATCTTGGCGAGGTCGTTGGACAGGGTGGCGTTGACGAACTCCGCGGCGCCGGGGCCGGCGACCAACGCCTTGCCGAGGTGGCTCACGTCGAAGATGCCGACGGCCTCGCGTACCGCGGTGTGCTCGGCGACGGTGCCCGAGTACGCGACGGGCATGTCCCACCCGCCGAATTCGGCGAAACTCGCCCCGAGTGCTGCGTGTCGATCGGCAATGGGTCCGGCGAGGAGTTCGGTCATGGCGCTCAACCTACCGCGAGCGCGGCGCACAAGACGATCACCACAGGACTCACGTCCCGGCGGGAACCCCGAACCCCTGCAGTCCGGGATCGGCGGCGAGGTCGGCGGTGTGCAGGGTGACCCCATCCGGTGGCTGGTTGCCGCCGACGGTTGTCACCTCATCGCCGTTGACGGCAACCACGATGTTGGTGTGTTGGCCCCACGGGCTGGGTTTGTCGTAGATCACGATGTCGCCGGGCTGCGGGCGATGACCCGGCCCCCGCCAGCGTCCCGAGCTGTGCAGGTAGTCGGTGAGCGTCGCCACCCCCGGGATGCGCCACGATCCGGAGTTCGGATTGTCCAGCGGCACACCGGATTCGTGCATCACGGTGCTGACGAAGTCGGCGCACCATGGTTCGTCGACGCCGCCGGAATAGGTGGTGCCCGACGCATTGCGCGCGTATTCGGCGCGTACCGACTCGATGATGCGGGCTCCAGAAGCGGTCATTGTGGTGGTGTCGACGACCGGAAACGGCGGCCTCGCCCGGCCGGTCATCCCGTTCACCGCGCGGGACACCGCGTCGTCGTCATGGCGGTATGCACGGACGCCGATCACCGTCGCCGTGCATGCGGCGATCACCACGAGTGCGATCACCCATGCCGCCCTGGTTCGCCTCATCTGCTCGCCCACCCCGTCTCTCGTCGTCACACCGCCATCGCAACGCCGCGTCGTTGTGGCGGGTTCCCGCTGCGATGGCACGTCGGTCGGTCGGATGACGGGCAGCCGACGAGGCGCCTGTGGCAAGGTTGGTCGGGTGAGCAAGAACGAGAGCGTCGACCGCACTCGCGGTCCCCAGATCACCCTGACCACCTCCATCGGCAAAGACGACGAGGCCCTCGTACTCGGCCTCGTCGCCACCTCCTCCGACGACACCACTGCCGACAACACCACCGACCCCGCTGTACCGACCCTGCTCGGCGCCGACGTCCTCGACGATGCGTCGGCGGCGGCAGTCACCGCCGCGCTGTCGGCGGTGGGCGCCACCGGTTCCCACGGTGAGGTCACCCGGCTGGCGGCGCCGGAATCACTCGGCGTACGCGTTGTGGTGGCCGTCGGCGTCGGCGACGAGAAATCGCTCGACGACCCGGAGAAACTCCGCCAGGCCGCCGGTGTCGCGATCCGTTCCCTCGAGGGCTTCGACGTCGTCGCCACCACCCTGGGCTCCACCGACATCGGTGCCGCGGTTGAGGGACTGTTCCTCGGCGCCTACCGCTTCGAGGAGTTCCGCTCGTCGCGCTCGGCGTCGACCAAGCAACTGCCCGGCACCGTGCACGTCGTGGTCGAGTCCGCCGACAAGGCGGCGAAAGCCGAACTGGCACACGCCATCGCGGTCGCCGATTCGGTGGCCATCGCCCGTGACTTCGTCAACACCCCGCCGAGCCACCTCTACCCGGAGGAGTTCGCCGAACGTGCGCGCGAGTTGGGCGCGAAGGCCGGACTCAAGGTGGAGATCCTCGACTTCGACTCCCTCGAGAAGGACGGCTACGGCGGGATCGTCGGCGTCGGCAAGGGTTCGTCCCGGTTGCCGCGGCTGGTGCGATTGACCCACGCGGGCAAGAAGTCGGCCAAGAAGGTGGCGCTTGTCGGCAAGGGCATCACCTTCGACACCGGTGGAATCTCGATCAAGCCGGCCGCCAACATGGATCAGATGACCTCCGACATGGGCGGCGCGGCCGCGGTGATCGCGGCGACCATCGCCGCCGCGCGTCTCGACCTGCCGGTGTCGGTGACCGCCACCGTGCCGATGGCCGAGAACATGCCGTCGGGGACCGCGCAGCGTCCCGGCGACGTCCTGACCCAGTACGGCGGGACGACCGTCGAGGTCCTCAACACCGACGCCGAGGGACGCCTCGTCCTCGCCGACGCCATCGTGCGCGCCTGCGAAGACGATCCGGACTACCTCATCGACACCGCCACCCTGACCGGGGCGCAGATGGTTGCCCTGGGCACCCGCACCCCCGGGGTCATGGGGACCGACGACTTCCGCGACCGGGTGTCGGCACTGTCGGCCGAGATCGGCGAGAACGCCTGGCCCATGCCGCTGCCGTCGGAACTGCGTGCCGATCTCAAGTCGCGGGTCGCCGATCTGGCGAACGTCACCCCGCACCGGTGGGGCGGCATGCTCGCCGCGGGTCTGTTCCTCAAGGAGTTCGTGCCCGACGGGGTGCAATGGGCCCACATCGACATCGCCGGTCCCGCCTTCAACACCTCCGGCCCCTGGGGTTACACCCCCAAGGGTGGTACGGGCGTACCGGTCCGCACGATCACGAAGGTTCTCGAGGACATCGCGGCCAACGGCTGATCGGCCACTTTTGCGCCACACACCACGTCCGTGGCGCGTACGGCGGGGGGGGG
>NZ_MVPX01000281.1:0-920 GCF_002043085.1 Gordonia sp. i37
GCACAGACCCACCACGTCGAGTTCAGGAGTCAACAGCAATGGCCTTCTCCGTCCAGATGCCCGCCCTCGGTGAGAGTGTCACCGAGGGGACCGTCACCCGGTGGTTGAAGGAAGAGGGCGACACCGTCGAGGCCGACGAGCCCCTGCTGGAGGTGTCGACCGACAAGGTCGACACCGAGATCCCCGCCCCCACCTCCGGCGTCCTCACCAAGATCATCGCCCAGGAAGACGACGTCGTGGAGATCGGCGGCGAACTCGCCCTGATCGGTGATGCCGGGGAGAGCGCCGACGATTCCGGGGACTCCGGATCCGACGACTCGGCCGATTCCGACGACTCGGCGGGCGGCGACGAACCGACCGAAGCCGGTGCGGCCGAACAGGACACCGAGGCGCCCTCGACCGAGGCAGAGGCTCCGGCCGAGAAGCCCGCCGCCGCCACCGGTGACAGCGGGGCCTCCGGGACCGACGTGCTGATGCCTGAACTCGGCGAGTCGGTCACCGAGGGCACGGTGACCAACTGGCTCAAGGCCGTCGGCGACGAGGTCGCCGCGGACGAACCACTGCTCGAGGTCTCCACGGACAAGGTCGACACCGAGATCCCGTCCCCCGTCGCCGGAACCCTGCTCGAGATCCTCGCGCAGGAGGACGACGTCATCGAGGTCGGTGGCAAGCTCGCGGTGATCGGCGATGCCTCGGCCGCCGGCTCCAAGCCCGAGCCCGAACCGGAGCCGGAGCCGCAGCCCGAGCCCGCCAAGTCCGAGCCAGAACCCGCCAAGTCCGAGCCAGAACCCGCGAAATCCGAGGAGGCGCCCGCCACGAGTGAGCCGGAACCCGAACCGGTCAAGGTCGCCTCCGCCGCAGCCCCCGCCGACGATTCCACCGATCTGCAGTCCACCCCGTACGTGACCCCGTTGGTCCGA
>NZ_MVPX01000282.1:0-4451 GCF_002043085.1 Gordonia sp. i37
CGCCGCCGAGGCGAAGAAGGCCCCCGAGCCGGCCTCGAGCCCGGCCCCCGCCGCCGCACCGGCGCCCGCAGCCGCACCGGCCGCGTCGTCGTCGGAGGTCAAGCCCGAACTCGCGGCACTGCGTGGCACCACGCAGAAGATCAACCGCATCCGTCAGATCACCGCGAAGAAGACCCGCGAGTCGCTGCAGACCAGTGCTCAGCTGACGCAGGTCTTCGAGGTCGACATGAGCAAGATCGTGTCACTGCGCAAGGCTGCCAAGGAGTCGTTCAAGGCTTCCGAGGGAGTGAACCTGACCTTCTTGCCGTTCATCGCCAAGGGCGTCGTGGAGGCACTCAAGGCGCATCCGAACGTCAACGCCTCCATCGACGAGGACAAGAAGGAGATCACCTACTACGACAAGGTGCATCTCGGTATCGCCGTCGACACCGAGCAGGGCCTGCTCTCGCCGGTGATCCACAACGCCGACGACCTCTCGATCGCCGGACTGGCCCGGGCCATCGCCGACATCGCCGCCCGCGCCCGCACCAACGGCCTCAAGCCCGACGAGTTGGCCGGTGGCACCTTCACCATCACCAACATCGGGAGCCAGGGCGCCCTGTTCGACACCCCGATCCTGGTGCCGCCGCAGGCGGCCATGCTCGGTACCGGCGCAATCGTCAAGCGCCCGGTGGTCATCACCGGCGACGACGGTTCGGAGTCGATCGCGGTGCGGTCGATGTCGTACCTGCCGCTGACCTACGATCACCGCCTGATCGACGGCGCCGACGCCGGTCGCTTCCTGACGACGATCAAGAAGCGACTCGAGGCCGGCTCGTTCGCCGCCGAACTGGGCCTATAGGCACCGATGCGGGTAGCCGTCGCCGGCTCGTCGGGGCTGATCGGTTCGGCCCTGATCACCGCGCTGGAATCGGCGGGCCATTCGGTGCGCCGGCTGGTCCGGCGCGAAGCGACCGAGCCCGGTGAATTCAGTTGGGACCCCGAGACATTCGGTGTTCCTGACGAGGCCCTCGACGGCGTCGACGCGGTGGTGAGCCTCGGCGGCGTCGGGGTCGGCAACGGCCGGTGGAGCGGACGGTTCAAACAAGAACTCCGCGACTCCCGGATCCCGCCGACCGAGGTCATCGCCGAGGCCGTCCGCCGGACCGGTGTCCCCACCCTGGTGAGCGCGAGCGCCACCGGGTACTACGGGGACACCGGCGCGCGGACGGCCACCGAGGTCGACGGCCCCGGCTCGGGATTCCTGGCCGAGCTGACCGTCGACTGGGAGGCCGCGGCGACCGCCAACTCGGGCGACCGGACCCGTGTCGTCCTGTTGCGGACCGCACCGGTGCTCGCACCGCACGGTGGCCTGCTGGCCAAACTCCGACCGCTGTTCAAGCTCGGCCTCGGCGGCACCATCGGCAATGGGCAGCAGTACTTTTCGTGGATCTCACTGGTCGACGAGATCCGAGCGATCGAGTTCGTGCTGGATTCGGCGATCAGCGGTCCGGTGAACCTGTGCGCACCCGGAGCGGTTCCGTTCGCGACGTTCGTCGACGCCTTCGGCCGGTCGGTGCACCGGCCCACCCTGATGGGCGTTCCCGCGTTCGTCGCCCGCAAGGCGGGCGGCGAGATGATCGAGGAAATGGTTCTGTACTCCCAACGCGTTGCACCCGGTGTGCTCACCGACCACGACTTCGTCTTCACCCATCCCACCATCGATTCGGGGCTGGAGTACGCCAATGGACGCTGACACACCGACAGCCGTCGGTACCCGACGGGCATCGCTGCGCGCAGTCGACACGCCCGTCGAGATCCGGCGGCTCGGTGTCCTCGACTACCGCGAGGCCTACGACCTTCAGCATCGACTCGCCGGCGAACGTGCCGACGGCACACTCGATCACGATCTGTTGCTGCTGCTCGAGCATCCGTCGATCTACACCGCGGGCAAGAGAACCGAGGCCGCCGATCGTCCGACCAACGGCGCCGAGGTGATCGACGTCGACCGTGGCGGACGGATCACCTGGCACGGGCCCGGACAGCTCGTCGGCTATCCGATCATCAAGCTCGCCGAGCCCCTCGACGTCGTCGAGTACGTCCGCCGGCTCGAGGCGGCGCTCATCGGTGTCTGTGCGGCACACGGCGTGGCCACCACCCGCGTCGCCGGCCGGTCGGGCGTCTGGGTCGTCGACGACTCGCCCGACCCGGGACAGTCCGGGGAACGCAAACTCGGCCAGATCGGCATCCGGGTGGCGCGCGGGGTCGCGCTGCACGGGTTCGCCCTCAACGTCGACCCCGACATGAGCGCCTTCGACGCGATCGTTCCGTGCGGCATCGCCGACGCCGGGGTCACGTCCCTGAGCCGCGAGGCCGGGCGGGAACTCTCGGTCGGCGACCTCGCCGATGAGGTCGCCGACGCCGTCCTCGCGGCTCTGGACCACAGTGAGATCGCCCTCACCCCGCAGGTCGGGCATGCCGACGGCGCGCGCGTAGCATCGGTGCGGTGACCGTGTCAGAGACCCGCACCGCACCCACGGCGCCGGCGTCGACCCCACAAGGGTCGCCCCCCGCCTCGTCCGCCCCCGCCTCGCCCGCCGCGCCGACCGACCCGTCCCCCAACGGACGCAAGTTGTTACGCCTGGAGATCCGCAACGCGCAGACCCCGATCGAACGCAAGCCCTCCTGGATCAAGACGCGCGCGACGATGGGGCCCGAGTACACCGAACTCAAAGGTTTGGTGAAACGCGAAGGGCTGCATACGGTCTGCGAGGAAGCCGGATGCCCCAACATCTACGAGTGCTGGGAAGACCGCGAGGCCACCTTCCTCATCGGCGGCGAGCAGTGCACCCGCCGGTGCGACTTCTGCCAGATCGATACCGGCAAGCCCGCCGAACTCGATCGCGACGAGCCCCGCCGCGTCGCCGAGAGCGTGCAGGCGATGGGCCTGCGCTACTCCACCATCACCGGCGTCGCCCGCGACGACCTCCCCGACGAGGGTGTCTGGCTCTACGCCGAGACGGTGCGTGCGATCCACCGGCTCAACCCTGGTACCGGTGTGGAGAATCTGATCCCCGACTTCCACGCCAAGCCCGATCTGCTCGCCGAGGTCTTCGAGTCCCGGCCGGAAGTGCTCGCACACAACCTGGAAACGGTGCCGCGGATCTTCAAGCGGATTCGTCCGGCGTTCCGCTACGAGCGGTCCCTCGATGTGCTCACCCAGGCCCGTGACTTCGGTCTGGTCACCAAGTCCAACCTCATCCTCGGGATGGGTGAAACCCCGGCCGAGGTGCAGTCGGCGATCGTCGACCTGCACGAGGCCGGTTGCGACATCCTGACGATCACCCAATACCTGCGCCCCTCGGCGCGCCACCATCCGGTGGAGCGTTGGGTCAAGCCCGAGGAGTTCGTCGATCATTCCGAGTTCGCCCGCGAGGTCGGATTCGCCGGGGTGATGGCCGGGCCGCTCGTGCGTTCGTCCTACCGCGCCGGCCGGCTCTACGCGCAGGCGATGGCGCATCACGGGCGGGAGTTGCCGCCGTCGTTGGCGCACCTCGCCGACGAGGGATCGGCCAGCCAGGAGGCCTCCTCGTTGATGGCGCGACTGGCCCGCTGAACCGGACACCTGCGCCGGTGACCGCATTGTCGATCAGCGCGCCCGCAGACGTATCCTGGTGAGCATGGCAAAGGCGCAAGCGGCGAGCAAAGCGGACAAGAAGGCCGCACGACAGGCCCGACGGAAGGCCTCCAAGGAGCGGTTCACGCAGCTCTGGCAGGCGTTCCAGATGCAGCGCAAGGAAGACAAACGGCTGATCCCGTACATGGTCGGCCTGTTCGTGCTGATTGTGGCGATCTTCGTGGTGATCGGTCTGTTCGTCGGCTCTCCGTGGCTGCTCGTTCCCATCGGTGTGGTGCTCGGTATTCTCGCCGCCTTCCTCCTCTTCGGACGGCGCGTGCAGAAGACCGTCTACACCAAGGCCGAAGGGCAACCCGGAGCAGCCGGATGGGCGCTGTCGAACATGCGCGGCCAGTGGCGGGTGCAGCAGGCGGTCACCGGCACCTCCCATCTCGACGCCGTGCACCGGGTGATCGGCAAGCCCGGGGTCATCCTCGTCGGCGAGGGCTCGGCGAGTCGCGTCACAACGCTTCTGGGACAAGAGAAGAAGAAAGTCGCGCGCGTTGTCGGTGACACCCCGATCTACCAGATCATGGTCGGCAACGACGACGGCCAGGTGCCGTTGTCGAAGCTCGAACGGCACCTCAACAAGCTGCCGGGCAACATCGACCGCAAGCGCATGGAGACCCTCGAGGGCCGGTTGTCGGCGCTCGGCGGCAAGCAGCCCGGACCGGGCATGCCCAAGGGCCCGCTGCCCGGCAATGCCAAGATGCGCAGCATGCAGCGCCCCGCGCGGCGTCGCGGCGCCTGATCACGCGGCGCCTGATCACTATGCGGTCAGACGCCGACCGCGTCG
>NZ_MVPX01000283.1:0-7461 GCF_002043085.1 Gordonia sp. i37
GGCCACGCCCTGCCAGTGTGCCGCGGTGTTCGGTGCCGGCAGGTGCCACCCTTGGGCTCCGGTCCGAATGTCGTACGCGCCGAGTGCAGGGCTGCTCGGTCGCTGGTCTGCATCGGCCTCTCCGCCCAGGATCATGCGAACGCCGTCGAAGCCGACGAATCCCTGTCCGAAACCGGCGGTGAAACCACTGATCCGGGAAGCGGACCGGGCGTCGAGCACCGTCCACCTGCGCGTGCTGCTCAGGTCTTCGCTGAATTCGTCGACGAACGTGACGACATACCGATCGCCGAGCATCTGCAGTGAGGAACCCTGTGACGGCCGCGTCCACCTCAGGTCGGCGCCGGCTCCCGACGCCAGTCCGATCGTGGTGTTCGACTCCACAGAAATGAAGTCGGCATTGATGGCCTGCACCGGGCCGGCAGCACTGTCCCCGGACGAGATACGCCATCCTGAGATCTCACCGGCCCGCACCCCGTCGGCATCGAAGAAGTCGATCGTGTCCCGGCCCGCCCCGGGGAGACCGCTCGTCACGAACCCGGATCGGTGGATGACCACCGCCTCCCGACCGTCCGCCGAGTGCAGTAGTCGGCCGGAGTCGAGGCGAAGAACGGTGACTCCACCGCGAAAACCGCTCAGCGCAACCAGATTCGCGGCTTCGGAGACCACCGTTGCCCCTGATCGAGCGGCGGGCGCACCGTCCACAACGCATGCCCGCGGGAATCGAACCTGGTGATGACCGTCTGTAGCGGTGGCACATCGGCGTCGGTACCAAAGCCCGCAACGGGCACCAACGTGGAGTCCACGGGGATCTCCTCGGGGAGCGTGATGTTCTCCATCTCGACGATCAGCACCAGGAAGCCGTCGCCGGCGCGCATGATCCTCGAGGACCCCGAGATCGGGATCGTCGCGGTGGCGACGTCGTCTCCGGTATCCGGATCGACGAACGACACCCTGGTCACGATCGCGGCACCGTCTCTGGCCATTCGGGTGCACGCGAGTCTCTTGTCGCGACTGATCGCACAGGAGTTCTCCCATCCGATTCTCGGCGCCCTCCACAGCGGCCTGCCCGTGTCGGGATCGATGGCGAGCACCGCGGACGGACGGCCGAGCCTGTTCCGCGACACCCGCACCAGGAGATGATCGTCGGCCGCCTCGACGGACACGCTCGCATCGTCGAAGTCTTTGCCGAACAGCGAAGCCGCATCGACGCTCCATCGGGCTTCGGGCGGCGCGGCCATCTGTCCCAGCGTGCGACTCTCCGGCGGTTGGGCCGCCTCACCACGCTCCAGCACACCGAACACGGAAATCACCAGTGCGCCGATGCTCAGCACGGCAGTCAGCGTCAGCGCCTCGCGCCGACCTCGATTCGCACCGACACGCCCACGCACCAGACGCCCGCCCTCAGCGACTCCGGACCATCGCGGTGCCGGTCGCGCGATCGTGCAGTGCGCGGCCGTTGTAGTCGTTCATCAGTGCGGGCACCAGGAACACGATCAGCACCTGCCGCATCAATGCACGGATCACGCCGACCGCGGCGACGGGAGCCTTCCCGGCGATCTCGTCGGCCAGTCGCTCGGGTCCGTGGTCGACGCGCGCCACCCGCATGCCCACGGCGAACTGCCCGGGCGTGAAGCCGAACATCGTCACGGTGAACACGCCGATGACGAACCACACGGCGAGCACGGCGAGGCCGAGGTTCGGTGATCCGAAGCCGACGAAGAACAGCGACAGCCCGCCGCCGATGATCCAGTCGACGAGCAGCGCCAACGTGCGCGGCCACCCGGGGACGAGCGCTCCGGGTCCGCTCTCGGGCAGGCCGAGGTCGGCGCCGCGATATTCGAGGTCGACCGGTGCGCCCGACTGCGGGCCCGACAACCAGGAGCCGGTGGCCCTGCTCATGCGCGATCACCCCCGGCACCCACATGCCCGGTGCTCGCGTGCTCGGTTCTGCCGGTGATCCGCGGGTCGTTCATGTTTTCCATGGTAGAGGCAGTGACTTCCCTGACGAGATCACCGTTCGCTTTCGTCCGGGGCGTGCATACGGAATAGTTGCCGTGGGCACGACAACGCATCGCCACGGCCGTGTAACACAGGGGAAACACTTCCTTGACGTGCGGGCAACGTCGCGTCCATACGGTTCTGGCTGAGATCCGCCGCGGTTTCTTGCGCGGTGGTCCAGGCGCGTCAGGTCCGCGTGTACACGCCGGCCTGACCCCGACAAGTTAAGGAGTCACCGCACGGTGTACAGCAGCAACGAAGAACTACTCGAGGGCATCAAGAAGGAAGGTGTCGAGTACGTCGACATCCGCTTCTGTGACCTGCCCGGTGTGATGCAGCACTTCTCGATTCCGGCTTCGGCCTTCGACGAGTCGGTGTTCGAGGACGGCCTGGCATTCGACGGCTCGTCGGTGCGCGGCTTCCAGTCGATCGACGAGTCCGACATGATGCTGCTCCCCGATCCGGCCACCGCGCGGATCGACCCCTTCCGTCGCGCCAAGACGATGAACGTCAGCTTCTTCGTCCACGATCCGTTCACCCGTGAGGCCTACAGCCGCGACCCGCGCAACGTCGCCCGCAAGGCCGAGGACTACCTGGCCTCCACCGGCATCGCCGACACCTGCTTCTTCGGCGCCGAGGCCGAGTTCTACATCTTCGATTCGGTCGCCTTCGACTCGCAGATGAACGGCACCTTCTACGAGGTCGAGTCCGAGTCCGGCTGGTGGAACACCGGTTCGCCCACCGACCCCGACGGTTCACCGAACCTCGGCTACAAGGTCCGCCCCAAGGGCGGCTACTTCCCGGTGGCGCCCTACGACCACTACGTCGACCTGCGCGACGAGATGTCGACCAACCTGACCAACGCGGGCTTCGAGCTCGAGCGCGGTCACCACGAGGTCGGTACCGGCGGCCAGGCCGAGATCAATTACAAGTTCAACACGCTGCTGCACGCCGCCGACGACGTCCTTCTGTTCAAGTACATCATCAAGAACACCGCGTACGCGAACGGCAAGACCGTCACCTTCATGCCGAAGCCGCTGTTCGGCGACAACGGCTCGGGCATGCACGCCCACCAGTCGCTGTGGAAGGACGGCAAGCCGCTGTTCCACGACGAGGCCGGATACGCGGGCCTGTCGGATCTGGCGCGCTACTACATCGGCGGCATCCTGCATCACGCACCGTCCTTGCTGGCCTTCACCAACCCCACGGTGAACTCCTACAAGCGTCTGGTGCCGGGCTACGAGGCCCCGATCAACCTGGTGTACAGCCAGCGCAACCGGTCGGCGTGCGTGCGCATCCCGATCACCGGCAACAATCCGAAGGCCAAGCGCCTGGAGTTCCGTTGCCCCGACAGCTCGGGCAACCCGTACCTGGCCTTTGCGGCGATGATGATGGCCGGCCTCGACGGCATCAAGAACAAGATCGAGCCGCACGAGCCCGTCGACAAGGATCTCTACGAGCTGCCGCCCGAGGAGGCCAAGAACATCCCGCAGGCCCCGACCTCGCTGTCGGCGGTCATCGACAAACTCGAAGAGGATCACGAATACCTCACCGCCGGTGGCGTGTTCACCGAGGACCTCATCGAGACCTGGATCGCGCTCAAGCGCGAGAACGAGATCGAGCCGGTCCAGATCCGTCCGCATCCGTACGAGTTCGCGCTCTACTACGACTGCTGATCTCTGACACAAAGCACCGCGGGCCCACCGACAACAGAGTCGGTGGGCCCGCGGTGTGCGTGAGACCGGACAGTCGCCGGGGCACCTCATGACGCAGGTCACAGGACAAAATGTGAATGATGCCACGGAGGACCTTTTGCTCTCACGCGATCACATCTCAGCCCGTAATCTTCTTCTCATGTCCCGTATGCTTTTTGTTGAAGATCTCGTCCCCGGCGATCGCATCGCCCTGGACGGCATCCGTGCCGTCGTCCGCAAACAGGTTCCGCATGGCACCGACCAACGCCTCGTCGAACTCGCCCACAGCTCCGACGATCGCAGCGAACTCATCTTGAAGTCCGGCTCCAAGGTCGAGGTCTACTGATCCCCATCACGTTCTGCTCGCAGATGTGAGCGAACACGATCGGTAACTCCCTCGGAGACCGTCGGCAAGCGGTCGACCGACGGCGTGCGCGCCGCCCACACGATCAGCACCGCGGTCACCCCCAGGATTCCGGCTCCCACCCAGGCCACCACCGCCATCCCGTCGACGAATGCACCGCGCGCAGCGTCGAGGATCTGTGCGGCCATCTCGGCGGGTTCGCGATGCACCACCGCGCTCGCCCCGGCCAGACTGCGGCCTGCCTCCACTGGCCCCACGCCCGCCGGATAGCTCACGCGGTAGACCGCGTTGAGCACACTTCCCAGCAGCGCGATGCCCAGCGCACCGCCGAGTTCACTCGATGTCTCCAGCAGCCCCGAGGTCGCTCCGGCACGATCGGCAGGTGCGATCCCGACGACGTGGTCGGCGATCACCGAGGTGGTCGCCACGATTCCGCCGGCGAGCAACGTCGACGCGACGAGCACCACGAGCAGTGAGTCCTGACCGATGAGGGCCGCGAGCAGCGCGAAGCCACAGGCCGCCACCACCAGTCCCCCGACCATGACCGCGGGACGGCCGAACCGTCCGGCCGCCACGGCCGCAGTCGGCGCCGCCACCGCGACGAACAGCGATGGCACCACACTCCACAGGGCGGCCCGCAGCGGGCTGAAACCGAGTACCGACTGCAGGTATTGCGTCACCATGATCGAGTTGCCGAGCAGTGCGAACATGCAGATGAGATTGGTCCAGATCGACGCCGCGAACCGGCGCTCACCGAGAAGCGCCAGGTCGAGCATCGGATCCCCCAGGCGCCGTTGGCGTCTCACAAAGGCCACCCCGAGCACCACCCCCACGACACCGATTGCCAGCCGGCCCGGCGACCACCCGGCGGCGGCGATCTCCTTGATCGCATAGATCACGGGCAGGATCGTCCCGAACGCCATGAGCGCACTGAGAACGTCGATGCGTCTTCCCGGTACCGCGGTGTGTCCGGGTAGCAGCAGGGGCGCCGCGATCAGCAGGGCGACCATGACCGGAATGTTGATCAGAAACACCGAGCCCCACCAGAAATGCTCGAGCAGCACACCGGAGATGATCGGACCGAGCGCCACTCCCCCGGCCAGCACGGCGTTCCAGGTGGCCACCGCTTTCGCCCGCGCGGCATCGTCGTCGAAGACGTGGCGGATGAGTGCCAGCGTCGAGGGCATCAGCGTCGCACCGGCGACCGCGAGCACCGCGCGAGCGATGATCAGCATCTCCGGCGTGCTCGAGAAAGCCGCGAGCAACGACGCACCGCTGAAGCCGACCGCGCCCCACATGAGAACGCGGCGGTGACCGAATCGGTCGGCGAGCGACCCCATGGTCAGCAACAGCCCGGCCAGCACGAAGCCGTACACATCGAAGATCCAGAGTTGTTGTGCAGGTGAGGGATTGAGATCCGCTGCGATGAACGGAACCGCAAAGAACAACACCGACACGTCCATCGAGACGATGAGCATCGGCAGACACAGCGCAGTCAACGCCACCCAGGGCGAGCGCGCGATTCGTACGTGAGGCATGACACCAAACCTTTCCGTCTATGGCATATACTGTTTATTGCCTACGCAGATAGTAGGACTGAACTGTATACGGCGCAAGCAATTAGTAGGATGTCGACATGGATGCTCCGGACGACCCTGACGCCGTCGAGCGCGGACCAGCCGCACCCGCACCGATGCCCGTGCGGTTACCGACGTCGGTCGCACTGCTGTGGGGCCGAGTCCCCGACACCCCCCGCCGAGGCCCCAAACCGACCCTGACCATCCGCGACATCGCCCGCGCCGCGGTCGCCATCGCCGACGACCGCGGCTGGGAGGCCGTGTCGATGAAAGCCATCGCCCAGAGCGTCGGCCTCACGGCGATGTCGCTGTATCGCTACGTCGACAGCAAGGACGACGTCATCGATCTCCTCGTCGACGAGGCCTACGGGACCGCCGACCCACGCCTGGCGACCACTGGATCGTGGCGCGAGCGGATCACCGATTGGGCGCGCGCGGCGGCATCGACCCTGCGCACACGCCCGTGGCTGACCGAGATCCCGATGTCACGGCCACCGGTCGGACCCAACGTGTTGTCCTGGACCGAGTCGGGCGTCCGCGCCTTCGATCCCACCGCACTGACCGGGCCCCAGAAGATGAATGCCTTGCTACTGGTGGACGGATTCGTCCGCCAGCACATCCGGCAGTCGGCGCAGATGGGCCTACTGCCGGGCGGCGGGGCACGAGCGGGGGCACGAGAAGGGGCACAGCCACCAACGCCGGGATACGAGGCCGTGGTGGCATCGCTGATCGACCCGGAACGATTCCCCGCCCTGACAGCTGCGGTGCAGACGATGGCCGACGGTGACGACGATTTCGACGTCGAACAGTTCGAGTTCGGCCTCGGCGTGATCCTCGACGGCCTCGCCGGCATGATCGACGCGCTCGATTGACGGGCGCACCGCCGGCGACGGGTAACCGACCCGCGGCAGGGTCAGCCGCGAGTGCGGTCGAGGTCGGCGAACAGTGCCTGGTTGTGTTCGAAGGCGCGGACCGCTTCGGCCACCAGACGATCCACCCCGGCGTCGTCGAGGGGTAAGGCGTCGAGGCGGTCGCGGTAGGCGTCCTTGTAGCGCTTGAGTTTGTCGATGTCGAAGGCGTAGAACGACAGCGCGGAATCCTCGACACCGTAGTGCTGGCGCATCCGATGGGCCACGACCTGACCACCGCTGAGGTCACCGAGGTAGCGGGTGTAGTGGTGTGCGACGTAGCGCCCGGCATCCGAGCGGGTCGCCTCGATCGCCTCGACGTAGGCCGCCACCGCTGGCAACGGGGATACGGCGTCGACGTCGGATCCGAGGGCGGCGAGGTCGGTGCGCAGTCGCGGGACCCGTCGCAGCCGCTCGTCGTGCACCGCGCCACCGACCGGATCCTCGGCCAGGGCATCGCCGACCGACTCCAGCGCGCGATAGACGAAGAACAGTTGCTCGGCGAGCCGCCGATACGCGGCGACGTCGAGTCGCCCCGACATCAGATCATCGATGAACGGCGAGTTCTCCGCCTGCTGATGAGCCACTGCGGTCGCCTCGCGCAGACGCGTCGAGACGGCGACCGGCTGGGTGGCGGGGGAATCGGTGAGAGATGTCATGTTGCCACCAGTGATACCACCCCACACCGGCATCCGTAACCCGAGGACGCCGATCACGGCCGGCGCCACTGCTCCGGTGATACCGACCTCGCCGTGCTCGCCGCCGCTCACCCGGCCACCAGCGACACCACCACTCCGCGGTGATCCGACCCCGCGATGGAGAACGTGTGCACGGCGGTGGCGACGAAGCCGCGGACCACGACCCGATCGATCGCGGCCAGCGGTCGGCCTCCGAGACGATCGGTCGGGAACGTCGGCTGC
>NZ_MVPX01000284.1:0-17926 GCF_002043085.1 Gordonia sp. i37
GGTGGCGTTGAAGTCACCGGCGACGATGACCGGACCGTCGGGCAGGTCATGCAATTGGTCGCGCAGCAGCCCCAGGTCGTGATCCCACTCCCCCGCATGCCCCGACAGTGGTGCAGGCGCATGGATCGCGAGCACCCGCGTGCGCGGCCCACCCGGCACCACCGTCTGTGCGCTCAGGTTGTTGAGCAACATGTTCGGTAGCCGACGCTCGTCGTCGAGTGGGCGCAGACTCAACAGCATCCCCCCGGCGGCCGCCGGCCCGGGGAGCGCGTACTCGTACCGAAACCGTTGCGCCAGTGCGCTGTTGCGGATGCGCTCGAGGGCCTGTGGGGTGACCTCCTGCAGCGACACCAGTTGTGCGTCACGCGCCGCCGCGGCGACGTCGTCGACGGACCCCTCACCGAAACGCAGGTTGGCGCTGACGACGGTGAACCGATCGCCCGCGGGTGGGGTCTGCGATACCCACAGCGGCCCTTGCGTGAAGCACACCCCGACGACGGCCAGGACCGCCACGAACAGCGCAATCCACCGTCGCAGGACCGCGAACAGCAGGACCGCCACCGCTCCGGTCACCACCGCGACGGGCACCGCTGCGGTCGCATACACCGCCACCGTCCCGCGGGAGGCGATGTAGTGCAGCCAGATCGCCAGGCCGGTCGCGATGACCAGTAGCCACGCCAGCGACAGGGTGAGGAACCTCAGCAGGCCGCGCACCTCATGCCCCGAAGACCTTGCGCACCACATTCTTCGCGCGTCGGGTGACGCGCAGATAATTCTCCAGGAACTCCGCGGCCTGGTCCTCGGGCCAGCCGGCGGCGAAAGCGATCTGGCGCAACTGCTTTCCCGGCGCCGGGAGTTGATCGACCGGCTTACCCCGGACGAGGACCAGCGCGTTGCGCGCCTTGGTCGCCGTCAACCACGCCTCCTTGAGGATCGCCACATCGGTTTCGGCGAGCAGTTCGGCCGAGCCGATCGCGTCGAGCGTCTGCAACGTCGAGGTGTTGTGCAACGAGGTGTAACGGTGTGCGTAGCGCAGCTGCATCAGCTGCACGGTCCACTCGACGTCGGCGAGGCCACCGCGACCGAGTTTGGTGTGGGTCGCCGGATCCGCACCACGGGGCAGGCGTTCGGAATCGACGCGTGCCTTGATACGACGGATCTCGCGCACCGCCGCCGACGAGACCCCGCCGGCCGGGTAGCGGACCTTGTCGGCCATCAACAAGAACTCGATGCCGAGTTCGTCGTCGCCGGCGACCTGATGGGCACGCAGCAGCGCTTGGACCTCCCACGGCTGGGCCCACTGCTCGTAGTAGGCCGCGTACGCGGCGAGGGTGCGCACGACCGGACCGTTGCGTCCCTCGGGTCGCAGGCCGGTGTCGACGACCAGCGGCGGATCCTCGCTGGGTGAGCCGAGCATCGAGCGGACCTTCTCGGCGATGGTCTGCGACCAGCGCACAGCGGCGGCCTCCTCCGCACCGGGTACCGGTTCACACACGAACAACACGTCCGCGTCGGACCCGTAGCCCAGTTCCAGACCACCGAGACGACCCATGCCGATGACCGCGATGCGCGCGGGTGCCGGCGACTTCCGTTCGGCCTCCGACGCCTTGATCGCCACGGCCAGAGCGGCATTGAGGACCGCGGCCCACACACTCGACAGCGCATGGCAGACCTGTGGGACGTCCATCATCCCGAGGATGTCGGCCGAGGCGATCCGGGCGAGTTCGGCCCGGCGGTGTGAGCGCGCGATCGCCACGGCGCGACGCAGATCGGTCTGTCGGACCGTCGAGGCGATCAGCCCCTTGGCGACATCCTCCGGGCGGGTCTCGCACAGCTTGGGACCGCTCGCACCGTCGGAGTAGAGGTGGATGACCTCCGGTGAGCGCATGAGCAGGTTCGCGATGAACTCCGAGGTGCCCAGCACCCGCATCAGTCGTTCGGCGACCACCCCGTCGTCGCGGAGCAGTCGGAGGAACCAGTCGTTGTCCATCTCCTCGCACAGGCGGCGGTAATTGAGCAGGCCGGCATCGGGATCCGGTGTGTCCCCGATGTGTTCGAGCAGCTGCGGCAGGATCAGCAATTGGACCTGTCCACGCCGTCCGGGCGCCGAGGCGAGAGCCCGGATGTGACTCAGCGCCCGCTGCGGCTGTGCGTAGCCCAGAGCGGCCAGGCGCCGTTCGGCCGAGGTGTCGGAGAGCGTGAGCTCCTCGGTGTTGAACCGGGTCGCCGCCTCCAGCAGCGGCCGGTAGAAGAGCTTCTGATGCAGCTTGCGCACCCGCAAAGCCTGGTGCTTGATCTGCCGGCGCAGTACCGCGGTCGCGTCGAGTTCTCCCTCGCGCCGGATGTGCGCCGCGCGGGCCAGCCAGCGCATGCCCTCGTCGTCGTCGAACGCGGGCAGCAGATGCGTCCGCGACATGCGCTGCAACTGCAGGCGGTGCTCGAGCAGCCGCAGGAACTGGTACGAGGCGATGAGGTTGGCGCCGTCGTCCCGGCCGACGTAACCACCCGCGGTGAGCGCCTCGAGCGCGTCGACGGTGGCGCGCACCCGCAGTTCCTCGTCGACCCGACCGTGGACCATCTGCAGCAACTGCACCGCGAACTCGACGTCGCGCAGACTTCCGCTGCCGAGTTTGAGGTTGCGTTCACGCTGATCCTCGGGCACCAGGTCCTCGACGCGGCGGCGCATCGCCTGCACCTCGTGCACGAAGTCCTCACGCTCGGCCGCACGCCACACCATGGGGTTGATGGCCTCGTGATACGCCGCGGCCAGTTCCATGTCGCCGGTCATCGGACGCGCCTTGAGCTGTGCCTGGAACTCCCACGTCTTGGCCCACCGGTTGTAATAGGCCACGTGCGATTCCAGTGTGCGGGTCAGCGCACCCGCCTTGCCCTCGGGCCGCAGCGCCGCGTCGACCTCGAAGAACGCCAGCGAGCCGACGCGCATCATCTCCCCGGCGATACGCGCGGCCACCCCGTCGGCGGGTTCGCTGACGAACACCACGTCCACATCGCTGACGTAATTGAGCTCGCGCGCACCGCATTTGCCCATCGCGATGACACCGAGACGCACCGGGATCGGCTTGTCGCCGCACACTTCCCGGAAGGCGACCGCCAGGGCGGCGGTCAGCGCGGCGTCGGCGAGATCGGCGAGATAGGCCCCCACCTCGGGGAACCACATGACCTTCTCGTCCTCGACCGTCGACGCCACGTCGTGGGCGGCGAGTTGCATCACCAGACTGCGGTACGTCGCGCGCAGGGCGACGACCGCCCGCGGTCCACTGAACCCGGCGCGAAAGATCTTGTTGCCCTTCTTTTGCTCACCCGGCTCGGCGACGGCGTCGACGGCGGCGAGCATCGTCGCGTTGATCTCGGCGACGTCGGGCAGCGTGTCGGTCTCGAGCAGGTGCCACGACGACGGCTCGGCGGCAAGGTGATCACCGAGGGCATCCGACGAACCGAGGACGCCGAAGAGCCGACCACGAAATCCCTTGTCGGTGCGCAGGAGTGCGTCGATCGCCGACCACTCGTCGGCGGCCGCCGATCGCAGGCGCATCAACGCGCGCAGTGCGAGATCGGCATCGGGGGCACGGGACAGCGACCACAGCAGATCCACCGACTCCTCGGTGTTCCAGCCCAGTTCGGCGAGATCCGCCGACGCCGTGGCGTCGAGCAACCCCAGGCGTCCGGGACTGGGTATGCCACCACGGCCGTGAAGCGTTGTCACCCCACGAAAATAGCGTCTGACGCCGACACGTCGGAGCCCGGGCGGCGAATCCGGCCGCGTGTCGCGGTGCGGCTCGACCTACAGCGGTAGGTAGCTCTTGAGTTCGAAGGGGGTGACCAGGCTGCGATAGTTGGTCCACTCGGTCCACTTGTTCCGCAGGAAGTAGTCGAAGACGTGCTCGCCGAGCGCCTCGGCGACCAGCTCGGACTCCTCCATCGCGTGCAGGGCCTCGGCCAGGCTTCCGGGGAGTTCCTTGTAGCCCATCGCGCGCCGTTCGGCGGGCGTCAGCGCCCACACGTCATCCTCGGCCTCGTCGGGCAGTTCGTAGTCCTCGGTGATGCCCTTGAGCCCGGCGGCCAACAGCACCGCGAAGGTCAGGTACGGGTTGCAGGCCGAGTCTGGGCTGCGGATCTCGACGCGGCGCGACGACGCCTTGTTCGGGGTGTAGAGCGGCAGGCGGATCAACGCGGAACGGTTGGCGCCGCCCCAGGTGGCGGCCGTCGGCGCCTCGCCGCCGTGGATGAGACGCTTGTAGCT
Source organism: Gordonia sp. i37 (assembly GCF_002043085.1). Classification (NCBI taxonomy): domain Bacteria; kingdom Bacillati; phylum Actinomycetota; class Actinomycetes; order Mycobacteriales; family Gordoniaceae; genus Gordonia; species Gordonia sp. i37. The sequence continues at coordinate 4,262 of NZ_MVPX01000284.1, forward strand.
GTTGACCCACTGATTGGTGACGGCGCTGAGTTCGTTGGCGTGGTACAGGATTCCGGCGATGAACTTCTTGCCGGTCTCCGACAGCTGCATCGGGTCGTCGGGGTTGTGGAAGGCGTTGGCCTCCCCCTCGAACAGGCTCATGTGGGTGTGCATCGCCGATCCCGGGTGCTCACTGAAGGGCTTGGGCATGAACGTCGCCCAGGTGCCCTCGGAGATCGCGACCTCCTTGACGACGTAGCGGAAGGTCATCACGTTGTCGGCCATCGACAGCGCGTCGGCGTAACGCAGATCGATCTCCTGCTGCCCGGGCGCGCCCTCGTGGTGGGAGAACTCCACCGAGATTCCCATCGACTCCAGCGCCTCGATGGCGTGTCGGCGGAAGTTCGGGGCAGCGTCGTGCACCGCCTGGTCGAAGTACCCGCCCGAGTCGGCCGGAACCGGCACACTGCCGTCCAGGGGCGCGTCCTTGAGGAGGAAGAACTCGATCTCGGGATGGACGTAGCAGCTGAAGCCGAGGTCGGCGGCCTTGTTCAATTGCCGGCGCAACACGTGGCGGGAGTCGGCCCAACTCGGGGTTCCGTCGGGCATCGCGATGTCGCAGAACATCCGCGCCGAGTGGTGACGACCCTGCGAGGTGGTCCACGGCAGGATCTGGAAGGTCGACGGATCGGGCTTGGCGACGGTGTCGGCCTCCGAGACGCGGGAGAAGCCCTCGATCGCTGAGCCGTCGAAGCCGATACCCTCGGAAAAGGCGCCTTCGAGTTCGGCGGGGGCGATCGCCACGGACTTGAGGTATCCGAGAACATCGGTGAACCACAGCCGAACGAACCGGATGTCCCGCTCTTCGAGAGTCCGCAGAACGAATTCCTTTTGGCGATCCATGAACGCCGACATTAGGGATGCCCTGTTAAATCCGTGTTACGTTCACAAGTCGAACTCTTCACCCTGGGGCTTTGCGAAAGTGATCCCACATCGTGAAACACCCTGACCGCGGAATGGGATGCCTTCCTGCGATGTGATCAAAGGCACAGCTCAGGCCGGTGTTCGACGATCACCTCCGGTGCGAAAATGGATTGTCCCACCCGCCCGGGTACCTGCCAGCCAGGACTCGAGGAAGAAACGAGACAACGATGTCCCCAGAGTCTGTGGTGTCCACCGCATCCAAAATCCCCGCGGCCGAAACCTCCGTCTACGGCGGCACGCCCGCCGGCTCCGGCGAGTCCGCCCCGCGCCGACGCGTCACCCGTGTCCATCACCTCGCCCAGATGAAGGCCGAGGGCGAGAAGTGGTCGATGCTCACCGCGTATGACTACTCGACCGCCCGCATCTTCGACGAGGCCGAGATCCCGGTATTGCTCGTCGGCGATTCCGCCGCGAACGTCGTCCTCGGATACGACACCACGATCCCGGTCAGCAGTGACGAGCTGATCCCGCTCGCCCGCGCCGTCGTCCGCGGCGCCCCGCACGCGCTCGTCGTCGCCGACCTCCCGTTCGGCAGCTACGAGGCCGGCCCGCAGCAGGCACTCGCGACCGCGGTCCGCTTCTTCAAGGAGGCCGGTGCGCACGCGGTCAAGCTCGAGGGCGGTGAACGCGTCGCCGACCAGATCGCCACGCTCACCGGCGCCGGTATCCCGGTGATGGCCCACATCGGTTTCACCCCGCAGAGCGTCAACGGCCTCGGCGGATTCCGCGTCCAGGGCCGCGGTGACGCCGCCGACCAGTTGATCGCCGACGCCATCGCCGTTCAGGAGTCGGGCGCGTTCGCCGTCGTCATGGAGATGGTCCCGGCCGACCTCGCCGGGCAGATCACCCGCAAGCTCACGATCCCCACCGTCGGGATCGGAGCCGGCCACGAGACCGATGCACAGGTACTCGTCTGGCAGGACATGGCCGGCTTCACCCACGGCAAGACCGCCCGATTCGTCAAGCGATTCGCCGACGTCGGCGGCGAACTCCGTGGTGCTGCAGCCCAATACGCCGACGAGGTGCGTCGGGGCGTCTTCCCCGGCCCCGAGCACAGCTACTGATCGGATCGCCGCAACGTGCGGCCGGCGACGCCAGGGCAGGGCGGGTGTCAGCGCACGTTGCGGCGCAGGAGCAGCACGACGAGAGCGATCAGTAACACGACGACGAGAGCGACCACCACTGTGGTCAGCCCGACGTGGCCGCCGTAGCCTCCCAGATGGGCGAACTGGCCGAAGTGACCCACGGAGTTACGTCGGGCCAACAACTCGACGTGCTCGGCGTGTTGGATCATCGCTCTCGTGTCCTTCTCGATTCGGCGCTCCTGGGGAGCTCACCTGCGCTGGGTTGTCACGCTAGCCCCCCAGCCACCCCCGACGCACGCATCGCGACGCCGACGTCATCTACTCGTATGACCAACCGCGCCAAAACGATTGCGCCATCACCGGCGTATCGGACATCGCGGCAACGCCGCCGCACTGCGCCCGGGTGTCTAGGCTCGTGAACCATGCGCGACTTCTACCCCGAGATCGAGCCCTACGCCTCCGGACACCTGCCCACCACCGACGGACAACAGATCTACTGGGAGACCTCCGGCAACCCCGACGGCAAACCCGCGGTCTTCGTCCACGGCGGCCCGGGCGGTGGGACCGCTCCCGATCAGCGTCGCTTCTTCGATCCGCACCGCTATCGGATCGTCCTGTTCGATCAGCGCGGCTGCGGTCGCTCCCGCCCGCACATCGCCGACGGCGCCGACCTCTCGGTCAACACCACCGGCGCACTGATCGCCGACATGGAGGCGCTGCGCGAGCACCTCGACATCGACACCTGGCAGGTGTTCGGGGGTTCCTGGGGTTCCACGCTCGGGTTGGCCTATGCGCAATCCCATCCGGACCGGGTGTCGGAGCTGGTCCTGCGCGGCATCTTCCTGCTGCGACGCAGCGAGATCGACTGGTACTACAACGGCGGTGCCGCGCACATCTACCCCGACATCTGGGAGTCCTATCTCGCGCCCATCCCCGCCGCCGAGCGCGACGGTGACCTCGTGGCCGCCTATCACCGGCTGCTGACGTCGGCCGAGCCGGAGGTCGCCGCGGCCGCCGCCCGTGCCTGGACCGGTTGGGAGCAGGCCACCAGCTATCTCATCCCGAAACCCGAGGAGGCCGCGGCGGCCAAGGAGGACTCCGGGCCACGCTTCGACATCGCCTTCGCCTCGATCGAGAACCATTACTTCGTGAATCACGGCTTCCTCGACGACGGCCAACTGCTGCGCGACATCGACCGCATCGCCGACATCCCCGGCGTCATCGTGCAGGGCCGCTACGACGTCGTCTGCCCCATGCGCAGCGCGTGGGATCTGCACCGGGCGTGGCCGTCGGCGCAGCTGCACATCGTCGACGACGCCGGACACGCATCCTTCGAACCCGGCATCCGGAGCAGACTCATCGAGGCGACCGACGCCTTCGCCGACGACGTCCGGTGATCACCCGCATATACACTTCACGCGTATCCGACATCCGACAGGAGGACCAGTGGCAACCGAACAGGTCGAGGTAGAGCTGAAGTTCGACGTCGAAGCCGGAACCGCCACCCCCGACCTTTGGGTGTTGCCCGGCGTCGTCGGCGCACGCGAGCCCGAGACGTTCACCCTCGACGCCACGTACTTCGACACCGACAACATGGATCTGGCGGGCAACCGGATCACCCTGCGACGTCGCACCGGTGGCCACGACAGCGGCTGGCATCTCAAGCGCCCCAGTGGCATTCCCGGCGCCCGTCGAGAACTGCAGATCGGGTTCGACGAGGCTCCCGCCGACGGCGATCTCCCCGACGCCCTGTTGATCCCGGTGCTCGCGCTGACCCGGCACCGCAGCCTGATCCCGGTGGCGGTGATCTCCACCTCCCGCACCATCACCACCCTCTTCGGGGTCGACGAGGAGCCTCTCGCCGAATTCGCCGAGGACCTCGTGACCGCGCGGTCGCTGCTGCCCGGTGGTGAGGTCGCGCAGTGGGCCGAGTGGGAGTTCGAGTTGCTCTCCGGTGGCACTCCCCGATTGCTGAAAGCCGCCCAGAAACTGCTGCGCTCGGCCGGCGGATCGGACCCGTCGAGTGCCTCGAAGCTCGCGCGTGCCATCGGTTCGACGCCGACTACGACCGTCGAACCACGGTTGCCCAAACGCCCGTCGGCGTTGGAGCTGGTGGTCACCGACCTGACCCTGCATCGCAATGCCCTGCTCACCTACGATCCCGAGGTCCGGGTCGACGCGCCCGACGCCGTGCATCAGATGCGGGTGGCCACCCGCCGATTCCGCAGCGTGCTCTCAGGTTTCCCGACGGTCCTCGACCCGCACCGGACCGCCCACATCAACGACGAGCTGCGCCTGCTCGCCCGAATCCTCGGTGACGCACGGGATTCGGAGGTCCAGCTCGAGATCGACACCGCGTTGTTGCGTGGGGAGTCGCCGTCGGAGGCCTTGGTCTCGGCGCTGACGGGGACCGAGTCGGACTCGCATGACCGCGCGATCCGCGCCGCCCATGCTGCGATGAACTCCGAGCGCTACTTCCGGCTGCTCGACGACATCGACGTCCTGATCACCGATCCGCCGGCCGGACCCGACGCCGACATGCCCGCCGCCGCGGCGGTCGACGCGGCGATCGCCAAGAGCCGCAAGAAGATTCGAAAGGCTCAGGCAGAACTCGCGACCTTCCCCGAGGGTTCGCACGAGTGGCAGGAGCAGGTGCACGTCATCCGCAAGCGGGCCAAGAAGTTGCGCTACGCCACCGATGCGGGAGAACCGTTGGGCATCAAGCGTTATCAGAAGATCGCTGCGGTGGCCAAGAAGATCCAGTCGGCGCTCGGCGATTTCAACGACACCCGGATCAACCGGGCGCGCCTGGCCGAGCTCGCCGAACGCACCGATCTCCCCGGTCGTGACATGTTCCTGCTCGGACGGCTCGACGCCCTGCAGGAGGCCGCCGGAACGCGCGCCCTCGATGCCTACCGCAAGGCCGCCAAGGACCTCTGAGCTTTCGTGCTCAGCCGACCGCCGCGAACCCCACGGTGCGCCGCACCGGGTCGGCAGCGGTCAGCTGCACCCGAATCCTGGTCGCCGAAGCCGGATTTCCGCTACAGCCGGCAATGACAGCCGGATCGTCGATGAAGATCCGGGCGGGCTTCTTCGCGTCGGCCTCGGCGAGGACCACCGCGTCGAAGACCTCTCCGACGCGGCCGGCGAGAACCGTCGCCTCGGCCAGGTCGATCGAGAGCCGGTCCGCCGAGGCCCCCAGGGAGTCGGCCGACCGCAGGATCTTCGGCAGGGTGGGAAATGCGCGCGTCACCCAGTCGGGTACCGGCTCACCGGCGGTGATCGCCAGACATGCCTCGGTCGCGAAACGATCACCCAGCCGCCGTAGCGGCGCGGTGACGTGGGCGTAGATCCCGCCGATCGCTGCGTGCACCATCGCCGACGGCGCCGGCGTCTCGCCGCCCCCGAGGGCGAGATAGCCGGCGCCACGCATCAGTGAGCCGGCGTGCGACATCAACGCCAGGGTCGACGGCGCATCCGCCGGCAGAGCGGCGAGGAACTCGCCTGGCGCCTGCTCGTCCGGCCAGTCCACACCCATCGCGCGTGCCGTGTCACGCAATGCCCGCACGGCACCGGGCTCGGCAGGCGGCAGGGTCCGCAGCAGTCCGACGCCCGCGTCGGCCATCAGGGTTCCGGCGCACATCCCGGCGAGCAACGACACCTGCGCGTTCCACATGTCCGCCGGTGTGTGCGGCGCGATCTGCAGGCTCCAGCCGTCGGCGTCGTGCACCACCTCCTGGTCGGGGAGGTCGAGTTCGATTGCGCCGCGCGACAAGGCGATCCGCTGCCGCAGTGCACCGAAGGCCGGTAGCGCCGTGATGGACGGGTGCGCCCGGCCCGCCGCGGCGTCGGCGGTGACGCCCGCGTAGTCGAGGCGGGCCACCGAACGCACCAGTGCGCGACGCACCGCCACGTCGCCGATCTGTCCGTCGACGCCGACGTGGATGGTCCAGAGGACGGCCGGGCGCGCCACACCGGGCAGCAGCGAACCGCTGCCCTCCGACAGGACCCGCGGATGCAACGGGACCGAGCCGTCGGGAAAGTAGACGGTGGTGCCGCGTCGACGACTCTCGGCGTCGAGGGCGCCCTCCGGTTCGATGAGGGCGGCGACGTCGGCGATCGCGTAATCGACCACGAAACCGTCGCCATCGGTGGCGATGTGCACGGCCTGATCGAGGTCCATCGATCCGGGCGGGTCGATCGTCACCAGGGGTAGATCGCGGTGGTCCTCGCGCTGCTCGGCATATCGGTCGCGTGCGTTGGCGGCTTCCTCCAGTGCGGCGTCGCCGTAGTCCTCGCTCACCCCGAGTTCTCCACGGATGGCGTCGAAATCGATCTGGGGCGCCGACAGTCTGCGTTGCACTCCCCGACCATAACGCCGCACTCGGCGTGCAGACGGTGACATGCATGCGTGATCAGCGTCGACGATGACGTCGGGTGCCGGAGGGGGCGAACGAGTCGGCGTGTAAGCCGGATCCTGTCCCGACCGTGAGGTCGGTGGCGACCATCCATCTGGGCACACCGTCGCCGGGTACCTCGAGCGGCCCACCCGCGGACTGGGGCGAGCAGCCCTCATCACGTCCGCGCACACGCACCGCAAGCGGTCCGTGCTTCGGCCTTGCTCCGGGTGGGGTTTACCGAGCCGACGCGGTCACCCGCATCGCTGGTGCGCTCTTACCGCACCGTTTCACCCTTACCGGCCGTGCGGCCGGCGGTCTGTTCTCTGTGGCACTGTCCCGCGGGTCGCCCCGGGTTGCCGTTGACAACCACCCTGCTCTGTGGAGTCCGGACTTTCCTCGGCGCGTGGCGTTTCCAGTGACTGGCCGTCCCACGCGCCGCGGCCGCCTGGCCGACTCGTTCGCCCGTACAGGATAGCGTCCGGGGTGTCACCGGCGATGCGAGGTGTCGCTTCACCGAAGGTGCGCCGTGTCACTTCTCCGCAGGTGCGAGGTGTCATTGACGCAGCGGACGACCGCACCGCCGTCGGGAAAGAACTCGGCCACCGACACCGACGCCAGGTCGAGGTGCAACCGGAACAACAACTGCGGTCCGACGTCGAGGGCGTGGCGCAGGAGGGACTTGATCGGGGTGACGTGACTGACGACGACGACGGTCTGGCCCGGATAACGTTGCAGCAGAAGGTCGTTGGCGGCGATCACCCGTGCAGCGGTCTGGGTGAAGCTCTCCCCACCGGGTGCGGGCACCGACTCGTCACCGAGCCACCGTGCGTGGACCTCGGGGTCGCGAGCCTTGGCCTCGGCGAAGGTCAGTCCCTCCCACGCACCGAAGTCGTTCTCGATGAGGTCGTCCTCGGCCACCACCTCTCCGCCGACGAGGTCGGTGATCGCCTGGGCGGTCTGCCTGGCCCGGTCGAGGGGTGAGCTGACGACCGCGGCGATCGGCTGCTCGGACGCCGCACGCTGTGCCGCGCGCAGCGCCTGCGTCACTCCCAGGTCGGTCAGCGGCGGGTTGCCGCGGCCCGAGTACCGCCGGTCCACCGACAGCGCCGTCTGACCGTGACGGACCAACACGATGCGGGTCGGGGCGGCCATCTGGCCCTGCCACGACGGCGTTGCGGGGATGTTCCCGGAGGGGGTGCTCACAGTCCCGACTCGTGGGTGCGGATCAGGATCGCACCGCACTCCTCGCAGCGGATCACCTCATCGTCGGACGCCGCGGCGATGCCGGCGAGTGTCCCGCGATCGAGTTCCATCCGGCAGGCGCCGCACCGGCGGGCGCGGAGCAGCCCGGCTCCCACCTTGCCCGCGCTGCGCTGGCGTTCGTAGATCGGGAGCAGTTCGTCGGGCACCTCGGCGACGATCTGGGTACGCCGCGCCGCCAGCGCCTCCTTGTCGGCGTCCACCGCGGTGACGGCCTCTGCCCGACGAACGCGCAGCGCGGCGAGTCGCTCCTCGAGATGGGCGATGGTCGCCGATGCCCGATCGCGTTCGGACCCGAGCGCTTCTTGACGCTCCATCAATTCCAGCATGTCGTCTTCGAGGACCTGCCGACGCCGACCCAATCCGGTCAGCTCATGTTGCAACTCCGACAACGCTTTCGGCGCAAGGCCTCCGGCGGTCAGCTGAGCCGAGTCCTTCTGTTCGCGATCACGCATGCCGGTGATCTCGCCATCCATGCGGCGATACTCGCGGTCAAGATCCTCCGCGGCGATCTCCGCGCGCACGAGGTCGTCGCGGGCGGCCTCGATGGCGGTGATCGTCTCCGCGATCTCGGCGTCCTCGGGCAGGTGACCGACTCGATGGTCGAGTCGGGCCAGGCCGGCGTCGACGTCGGCGAGTTCGAGCAGGAGTCGTTGCCGTCCGGCATCGACCTTCATCGGGTGTCTCCTCGTGCACTGGGGGGATCGGTGGTGGGGTGCGCCGGGTGAGCCACGGCGCGCCGTTGCACCGGGCGGTGAACGTTCACGGTACGCGCCGTGTCAGGCGGACGTGTGCACGGTGAACGGATCGGTGGGTGCGTCGTGGCACTCCGCCGCGCAACCGGTGGCGGCGGTGATCTGTTCGGCGGCCTGCCTGCACCATGGGAACTCGGTGGCCCAGTGCCCGGCGTCGAGGAGCACCGGGCCGCCGGACCGCAGCGCCTCGTCGACCGGGTGATGCCGGAGGTCGCCGGTCAGATAGGCGTCGACGCCGAGCTGCGCGACGGTGGCGAGTAGTGAGTCACCGGCCCCGCCGCACACCGCGACGGTCGTGATCTGCCGATCGGCCGGGCCGGTGGCACGCACGCCCCACGGCGTACGCAGCGCGTGTGCCGCGCGTTGCGCGAACTGCGCCACGGTCATCGGTTCCGCCAGCACACCGACGCGGCCGAGACCGAGCGCCGACGGGATCGCGGCGAGTTCGAGGACGTCGAAGGCAGGTTCCTCGTACGGGTGGGAGTCGCGCAACGCGGCGAGGACCGCAGCCCGCAGCCCTCGGGCGGCGACCATCTCCACGCGCGCTTCGTCCACGCGCTCCCGCTGCCCGATCTCACCGATGGCCGGGTTGGCACCCGGGGTCGGCTCGAACTGTCCGACGCCGATAACCGACCACGCGCAGTCGCGATAGTCACCGATCGCTCCGGCCCCGGCGGCGAACATGGCCTCGCTGACCTGTTCGGCGTTGCCCTCGGGCACCATCACCACCCATTTGTCGACGGGTGGCAGCGGTTCGGGATCGATCGGCGCGACCTCTCGCAGTCCTAGTGCGGAGGCGAGCGCGTCGGACACACCGGGATCGGCCTTGTCGGCGTTGGTGTGGGCGGTGAACAGGGCGATGCCGGCCCTGATGAGCCGGTGGACGATGCGGCCCTTGGGTGTGTCGGCGGCGACCGACTCCACACCCCGAAGCAGCAACGGGTGATGCGCCACGATCATCCGGTAACCCTGCGCACATGCGACGGCGACCACGTCGTCGGTGACATCGACGCACACCAGGATCGGCCCGGCCGGTTCGCTCGGGTCCCCGCATACCAGCCCGACGGCGTCCCAGCTCTCCGCCAGGCGCGGCGGATACGCGGCCTCCAGCACCGCCACCACATCGGCGACACTCACCTCGCTCGGACCGTGACCCGTGTGCTCATGCGCTGCCAACGGTGATCTCCTCTCGCGCCCGGTCGAGCGCCGTGACCAGCCGATCGACCTGTGCCGCCGGGCGCACCGCCAACCGCAGGTGGTCGTCGGACAGTCCGACGAAGTTCGCGCAACTGCGCACCGCGATCCCCTGGCCCCGCAGGCTTTCTCGCACCGCCAGTGCACCGGGCATCTCGACGAGCACGAACGGCGCCGCGGGCGGCGCGCACGGGATCACGCCGACCTCGGCGAGTCGCGCGAGCAGATGGTCGCGTTCGATGGCGACGAGCTCGGCCTGCTCGGAGCAGAAGCGTTGCCCGTCGGGTCCGCAACAGGCGGCCAGCGCGGCGAGCGCAGGCGTGGACAGTGGCCAGGCGCGGCGCCCGGCCGCCGCCCGTTCGATCACCTCGGGCGCCGCGAGCAGGTAACCGGCGCGCAGTCCGGCCAATCCGAAAGTCTTGGTGACACTGCGCATCACGATGACGTCGTCGACTCGCCGGTCGGCCAGCGACTGCGGTTCGCGCGCCCCGGTCACCGGGTCGAGGGTCAGATCGGCGAACGCCTCGTCGACGACCACGAGGCGTCCGGGACGACGAAGCGCGTCGATCGACTCCGCGGGGTGCAGCACCGACGTCGGATTCGTGGGATTGCCGACGACCACGAGATCGGCGTCGTCGGGGATGTCGGCGGCAAGGTCGGCCAGCGGCGTGTCGGGCCGGCCGATGACCTGCGTGATCGGAATCCCCGCGGCCCGCAACACGAGTTCCGGTTCGGTGAACGACGGCTGCACCAGGGCCGCATGTGCCACACCCAGTTTCGGCAGCAGCTCGAAACCGTCGGAGGCGCCGGCGAGGAGCATCACCTCGTCAGTGGGACGGCCGTGCAGGTCGGCGATGATCCCGGTGGTGTGATCGGTCTGGTCGGTCGTCGGGTATCGGGCCAGGTCGTCAAGGGTGGAGGCGATGGCCGCCTGCACGAACGGCGGTGCGGCCCCACGAACATTGACGGCGAAATCGAGCATGCCCGCGGTGCTGTCCCGGTCGCCGTGCCGGTCGAGCGCATGCAGCCCGGATGTCATACCGACTGAGCCTACGTGCACCATGGGTTGGTGATGTCCCGACCAGACCCCACTGATCCCGACACCGTTCTGCTCGTCGATCTCGACGGGACGATCACCGACAGTTTCACCGGGATCGCCAACAGTTTTCGGCACGCCTTGACCGCTGTCGGCGCGCCACCGGCACCCGAGGCGGTGGTCGCCGGGATCGCCGGACCGCCGATGATCGACACCTTGCGCGAGCTCGGGCTCGACGAAGCCACCGCGAACGAGGCGATGCGCGCGTATCGCGCCCGTTACGTCGACGTCGGCTGGCTGGAGAACTCGGTGTTCGACGGCATGGACACACTCCTCGGCGATCTCGGCGCGTCGGGTCGGACGCTGGCCGTGGCGACGTCGAAGAACCAGACGACCGCGCGCGCCATCCTCGACCACTTCGGACTCGCCGGCCACTTCCGCGTTATCGCCGGCGCCAGCGATGACGGAACCCGGCGTCACAAACCCGACGTGATCGCCCATGCACTGGCACAATTGGACATATCGCTCGACCGGCACACACACCGACCCGCTCGTCCGGCGGTGATGATCGGCGACCGATCCCACGATGTCGAGGGCGCAGCCCGATTCGGCATCCCGACGATCCTCGTCGGATGGGGTTACGCTCTGGCCGGGGAGCGCGACGCTGCGGCTTGGAGCGTCGATTCGATGTCAGATCTGCGCGAGGTACTCGGTGTCTGATCAACTACACATCTGTTTCGTCTGCACCGGCAACATCTGCCGGTCGCCGATGGCGCAGAACATCTTTGCCAAGGCGCTGTGTGACGCGGGGCTCGCCGACCGCGTCGAGGTGAGCAGCTGCGGTACCAGCGGCTGGCATGTCGGCGAGGCGGCCGACAACCGCGCGCGCACGGAGCTGCTGGCACACGGCTACTCCGACGCGCACGTGGCCGATCAGCTCGGGCCCGATCACATCGGTGCCGACCTGTTCGTCGCCGCCGACGCCGGACACGTCAAGGAACTCGAACGCAAACGACTGGGCGAGCGCACCCGACTGTTGCGCAGCTTCGATCCCGACGCGGGCGACGATCTCGATCTGTCCGACCCGTACTACGGCAACGCCGACGATTTCGCCGTCACCCGCGAGCAGATCGAGGCCGCAGTACCGGGCCTGCTCCAGTGGGCCCGCGAACACCTCGACGGCGCCACCGGCTGAGCCGACGCCGGTGCTGCCGTGATCGGGTACTGCGGCGCACGTCACGGCCGAATCCGGCATACCGTCACCAGACGCAGCCGGGGCTGCTGTGACGGTTGCCCACTGGGTACCGTTGTCCTATGCGCGCGCTGCGAAACATACGACCGGGGTGGATCGCCCTGATCATCGTTGTCGTCGCATTCGCGGCGGCATGTTTCATGGTGCTCGCCCCATGGCAGCTCGGTAAGAACTCCGCGACGTCGGAGCGCAACCATCTGATCAAGAGTGCCGTCGGCACGGCCCCGGTACCGATCAACGAGGTGGCCCCCGCCGGAAAGGGATTCGTTCCCTCCACCGAGTGGCGCGAGGTGACGATGACCGGAACCTACCTCGTCGATGACCAGGCCCTCGTTCGCCTCCGTTCGGTCGACGAGCGGCCGGCCATCGAGGTCCTCACCCCGTTCCGCATCGCGGGCACAGATCGCGTCCTGGCGATCGATCGCGGCTACGTTCGCCCGGACCAGAGCAACACGCCCGCGATCCCTGCGCCCCCGACGGGTGAGACGACCATCAACGCCCGCATCCGGGCTTCGGAGGGTACATCGGAGGGCCGCGGCGCGCGGACCGAGGGCAACGCGCTGACCATGTACACGGTCGACCCGACCCAGCTGGCCAAGGCGACCGGCACCCCGATGGACCCGTTCTATCTGCAGCTGTCGCCGAATCAACCCGGCTCACTCGGCGAGATCCCACTGCCACAACTGGATTCGGGCCCCTACCTCTCCTACGGCCTGCAGTGGCTGGCCTTCGGTGTGATGGCACCGCTAGGGGCCGGATACTTCATCTACTCCGAGATTCGTCAACGTCGACGAGCTTCCGCCGCCAAGAAAGCCCACACAGCCGAGGCCGCCGCCGGTCCCGACCCAACGACCCCCGACGACGCCACCGGGCTCGACGTTGCCGCACATCCCGAGGCGGCCCCACATCTCCTGACGCGATCTGAACGCCGCAAACGCATGCGCGAGGAACTGCGCGCAGCAGCCGGAACAACCACCGTGTCCGCTCCGGTCGACGCCCACGACATCGACGAGCAATCGCCCGCCGGCATCGGCGTCGGACCCGACACCGAGCACCTGTCGTCCACGGTGCGCGACAAACTCACCGAACGCTACGGCGGCTGAGGCCACCTGGTGGTCGAGGCACTCCCCCATCGGCGGTAGCAGCGCCCGACCCGTGACGCACCAAACCTCCCCACTCGGTGGTCGAGGTGCGAGGCGCCCCAGGCGCCGAGCCTCGAGACCGAGCCGAACCGACGCTGGAACCCAACGAAGACTCACCCGAAAAAACTTTCGACAACCTCTTGCCAACCCGACAAACCCGGCATACACTCGAACACAACAACACACAAACACATGTTCGCTAGCGCCGGGGGGTGACAATCATGGTCGACACCGCGTTCCCCGACGTGTCGGGGTTGTCGACCACCCAGAAACTCGCCCTCGCCCACCGTGTGGTCGATTCGCTGGCCACCGATGATCTGACCGGCCTGTCCAACGACGACCTGGTCGCGGTCTCCCAGTCCACCGAACAGTTGATCACCCGGGTCACCGTCCAAGGCGATCGGCAGATCGTCGAATTCTCCGACCGGCATTTGGCCCGCGAGTACGGGTTCGGGTCGATCACCGACGCCATGATCGGCCTGTTGCGGATCTCGGAACCGTGGCGGCGGTGGAAACAACTCAAAGCGACCGCCACCTTCCACACCTTCACCGGTGAGGTTGCCGCCCCCAAATATCCA
>NZ_MVPX01000285.1:0-7704 GCF_002043085.1 Gordonia sp. i37
ACAACTCAAAGCGACCGCCACCTTCCACACCTTCACCGGTGAGGTTGCCGCCCCCAAATATCCAGCACTCGCCGAGGCGATGGCATCCGGGGCGGCCGGCTCCTCGCACGCGGCGGTGGTGATCGACGTCCTCGACCGTATCCCGGCGGCAGTGCCGTTCGACGAGAAAATGTCGGCCGAGGCCACGATGGCCCGCTACGCCCGCACCCACACCCCCTCCGACCTCCGGATCTTGGGGGCACGGGTGTTGGCGCACCTCGACCCCGACGGCCAACTGACCGACGATTCAGATCGGCAACGCCGCCGCCAGATCCGCATCGGCCGCCAAGACGCGCAGAAAATGAGTGGGTTGTCCGGGCAAATGACCCCCACCCTCACCGCACACCTCGAAGCTGTACTCGCCGCGTGGGCGGCCCCAGGAATGAACAATCCCGCCGACCCGGATTCGCCGACCGGGAGTCGGGAAGACGCCGACCCCGAACAGGTGGCGGCCGCGGCAGCCCGCGATCACCGCGATCAGGTGCAACGCAACCATGACGCGTTGGAAGCAGTCCTGCGTGCCGGACTGGATGTGGGTCTCGGCCCCCAGTCGCATCGCGGGCTGCCGCCGCATCTGATCATCAAAGCGTCGCTGTCGGAGTTGATTGCGCAGACCGGGATGGGCGTCACGGCGACCGGCACCCTCCTCCCAATCCGGGATGTGATCGCATTGGCAGCTCAGTGCCAGCCGTGGTTGGCGGTGTTCGATGACCACACGAACCTGCCCCTGTATTTGGGGCGGGCGCGGTTGGCGAGTCAAGGCCAGCGGATCGCGTTGTTCGCCAAAGACGGCGGTGAATACTGCTCGTTTCCCGGATGTACTCAACCCGCCGCGCACGTCGAAATCCATCACGCCACCAAAGATCACGCGAAAGGTGGGCTCACCAACATCGGTGACCTCGCCCCCGCCTGCGGGAAACACAACCGGATGGTCGGCGACAAACCCGGACAATTCACGACCGGGATTTATCGGGACGGGCCGTGGGCCGGACGGTGCTGGTGGCGCAAAAACACGCCCGTCGGCGCGGCGACACCGAACCCGAAACGCACCAACGCACTCCCCGACGTCGGGGCCACCTACACCGCGGCACTCGCGCGTTTCCGCGCGGAGTTGCATCCACCACCCGACCCACCACCAAGTGGGGCCGCTGCCAGTGCCGATACCGATCTCGCCGAGCGCGACGACCGGGGATCGATGCTGCCCACCGACCGACTACGGCGCACCCGAGTCCCGATCGGACACGGGTACTACGACCTCGTTGAGATCCTCACCCCCGACCCTGGCTCGCCGGTCGAGAACCGACTCGCCCAACTACTCGGCGACCACGGACTCTAGACCCCGTCACGTGCTTCCGTAAATGGCCGGAAACCAGCAGCGGTGCAACAGGTCTCGAGGCTCGTCGCTAACGCTCCTCGGCACCTCGACCACCGGAAGAAAAGGGAACTCCGCTAGCAGTCCTCGACACCTCGACCACCGATCAAGGAGCGCCCCCGCCCGGCGAGGAAGCCCCCTCCCGATGGTCGAGGTGCCGAGGAGCGCCAGCGACGAGGCCTCGAGACCCCCGACAGCCGAACATCAGATCACAAGCGTCGAGCGCGCCACCAGGCTATGGCGATGGCGGTGGCGAGCGCGCCGACTTGCACCTGTCGGGACAAAGCCAGGGCGGCACGAAGATCCGTTGAGGTCGGATCCCGCCCGTCGCCGAGGGTGGGTCGGTTCTCGGTGCGGTGCGGGTAGACCGTGATACCGCCGAGACGGATGCCGAGAGCTCCGGCGAAACTCGCCTCCACGACCCCCGCGTTGGGGCTCGGATGTGCCGATGCATCGCGCTTCCACGCGCGCACTGCACCCCGCCGATCGGGACCGGCGGCCACGACGAGCACCCCCGCGATCCGGGCCGGCAGGATGTTGAGCGCATCATCGAATCGTGCTGCAGCCCAACCGAAACGGTTGTAGCGGGCATTTCGATGACCGATCATCGCATCCAGTGTGTTCGCGGTCCGGTAGACGAGGAGACCGGGAACACCGGCCAGGGCGCCCCAGACCAGCGCTCCCACGGTGGCATCGGAGGTGTTCTCGGCCACCGATTCCAGTGCAGCGCGACAGATTCCGGGTTCATCGAGTGCATCTGGGTCGCGGCCGCACAAGCTCGGTATGAGTTCCCGCGCGCCCGGAACGTCGTCGGACTCGAGACAGTCGGCCACGTCGTCACCGACGCGGATCAGGGTGGTCCCACCCAATACGGCCCATGTCACCGCGGCGGTGAGCAGTGTTCGCGCCGGACCGTTCTCGGCGAGTGGGCGGGCCGCGAGTGCCCCGGCCACACCGACAGAACTTACACACAGCGCACAGTGCGCGTTGCCGGCGATCCGGCTGTCGGCGTATGTATGTCGTTGCAGCGCGGTGGCGAGGGAACCGAGACCGGCAACTGGGTGCCCACGTCTCGGGTCGCCGACCGCACGGTCCAACAGGTATCCGACCAGTAACCCTGCCGGTGAAGGCCGGACGGCAGCGACCCACCACCTCCATGCGCGCATCAGAGCAACCCCCGCATCAGTAGTCCGATGCCACAACGGTCTGCTGCTCGCCACGCACCAAGAGCGCCTGGTGGTCGGCGAGCGGGGTCACGCGGTGGCGCGACTCGTACTTGCGGCGCACCGACTCGATCACGTCGGCGGGATACACCGGGAACTGGCCGTCGGCATGCGGGAGCACCACCGTGTCGATGAGTTCCAGACCGCGCGGATCGACCGGACCCGGTGCCTCGGCCGGATCGTCGAGGCCTTCCACTGGCGCGATGGTCGGACCCACCACGACCGCGCCGGCGCTGCATCCGATGTAGGGCAACGACGCTCGTACCCGCTCGGCGAGCAGATCCCCCGCGCCCGCCCGACGCAGCGCCCACAGCAAGGCGAAGGAGTTCCCTCCGGCCACGTACACCGCGTCGACCCGGTCGAGCGTGGTGGCGAACTCCTCGAGATTCTGCCGCACTGCCGAGAGGTCCACGACCGCATACCCTGCGGCCGTCAGGCGGTCACGTTCGGCGCGCACACCCGGCTGGCCGGCATAGGGGATCCGCGCGTCGTCGAGATACCCGATCTGCAACTCCGACAGCGCTTTTCCCGTGGTCTCCGACAGGAACCCGGGCACCGCCCCGAAACCCAGCGACAGGAGCAACAGATTCACGGTGGTCACGCTACCCGCGGACACAGCACCCACGGCGGCCCACCCTTGCCCGATACACTCACGCGGTGATGGCACGCCCCCGCCCCGTTCCCGTCGCGGGCACCTATCCGATCGACACCGGCATGGCCGAGCTGGCCCCGGACCCCATCTCGGGCGGATGGCTCCTGCAGATCAACGGCACACACAGCTCGCACATCGACGACGATCCTCGTGTGCTGGACTTCGAGTACCTACGACAGATGGCGGCCGTCATCGAGGACCGCCACCCCACGCAGGCGAAGCTCTCCGTCCTCCATCTCGGCGGCGCCGCATGCGCGCTCCCCCGCTATCTGGCCGCGAGCTTTCCGCAGTCGCGACACGTCGCGGTCGAGATCGACGCCGAGCTGGCGCGTCTCGTCCGCGAGTGGTTCGACCTGCCGCGCGCACCGCGTCTACGTATCCGCGTCGGTGACGCACGCGCCGTGCTGGAGTCACTCCAGCCCGACACTCGAGAAGTGATCATCCGGGACGCATTCGAATCCGACCGCACGCCAACACATCTGACGACGGTGGAGTTCACGCATGCCGTCAAGCGGGTCCTCACCCCGAATGGCCTGTATCTGGCCAACTGCGGCGACACCCGCGATCTCGGTCGCGTGCGCGCCGACGCCGCCGCGCTGGCCGAGGTCTTCGACCACATCGCGCTGATCGCCGACCCGGCGATGTTCAAGGGACGGCGCACCGGCAACGTGGTCATCGCGGGCAGCGACGGCCCCCTCGATCCCTCGCCGACACTCGTCCGGCGACTGCTCAGCGATCCGCTTCCGGCGCGGGTGATCGCCGGCGACGAGGCCAGGGCATTCGGGTCCGGGCAGGCACGCCACGATCCACCGAGCGTCTCCGACGAGACCGCCGACGATCAGATCATGTAGTTGAGGGAGCCCAGGATCGCTTGGCCCAGCTCCTGATCGCCGCGAACCTTCACCGCCGACGGATCGGCGCTGCGCCGGCCACCGGCGAGCCGGACCAGATCGACGGCATCGAGTTCGAGCACCACGTCGGCGGCCTCGTCGCCACCGTCGAAGGCCTCGACGAGGCCTGCCCGGTCGGCGACGGCGATGCGCACGGTACGCGGTGCCGCACCGGTGATCTCGAACGCGACGGCGCTTCCGGCGGCCGCCTTGGCGCGCTTACCGACCACGAACGGCAACGACGCCGCGATCTCATCGAGCACCCAACCGACCGGTGCCGCAGACGGAGTCCCACCGATCGTGCCGTCGCGGAGGTCGACCTCGTGAATCCAGCAGTCGAACAACCGGATTCGCATGAACCGACCGTAGGTGTCCGGGCCCGCCGGAGTGGCCGCCGCGGCGTCGAAATCCGACTGCGACATCGCCGACAGGGCCGCGCTGCGGACCGCGATGATCTCGTCGTAGGCAGCGAGTACCTCGTCGGCGGGTCGCCCCCGGAAGTGTTCGACCCACTTCTCGTTGAATTCGCCGATCGGATTGCGCACGTGGTCGAGATCGGTGAGACCTGCGGGTGCCTCGACGTCACGTCCATCGAGCATGCTCTCGGTCCCGATGATGTGCGCGATGATGTCGGCGTTGGTCCAGCCCGGGAGGATCGACGGCTGCGTCCACTGCTCACCGATGTCGTCGGCCAACGCCCGCAAGGCGGCCCACTCACCGATCAGGTCCGGGGTCAACGTGGTGTGGTCGATGGACGTCGTGGGCATGAAGGTCTCCGATTCGCGGGCTGGTCGACTGCGCCCGAGGAGAGGACAGGGGCGTCCAACGCGCCTGACCATCACGGGCGGCTTCGACGCTACCCCGGTGGCGCTGCCGCGACCGCCGGGTTCACACACGGCGACAAAATGTCGCGAGTGCTTCTCGGACACCGGCATCCGGGCGGGAAGCGTGCCGGAGATGTCCTATCCTTGCACGGGTGCGGGTAGCGAGCAGGTGGTCAGGGCCGATCGTCACGATGCTGATGGTGAGCGTTTTCGCCGCCACCGCCGCTCTGCTCACCGGGGCCGGAGCGCCCGCACATGCCGCCCCCTCCCCGGTCGCGGCGTGCGCACCACGGGCTGCCGCCCCGGCGAACACCGTCCACACGACCACTGTCGAAGGTGTGACACGAACGTACCGGGTGCATCTGCCCGCGGGATACACCGGGCGCACCCCGATGCCACTGATCCTCGCGTTCCCCGGTCACACCGAATCGCCGACGACGTTCGAGCGCTACACCGGTCTGTCCGCCCTACCGGCCGTTGTGGTCTACCCCGACGGCTTGCGCGGCACCGACGGCACATTGTCCTGGCAGGGCGCACCGTACTCCTCGCCGCAAGCCGACGACATCGCGTTCACCGCGGCGATCCTGCGGGAGGTGCGGGCGACGAGCTGCATCGACCGCACCCGCACCTATGCGGTCGGCCGATCCAACGGCGGTGGGTTGGTGTCGATGCTTGCGTGCCGGATGCCGGGTCAGTTCGCCGCGTACGCCATCGTCAACGGAGCCTTCTACGACCAGAGCCTGCGCGGCTGCTCGGCGTCGACGGCGCCCGCGTCGATCATCGACTTCCATGGCACCGCCGACGCCACGATCCACTACGGTGGCGGCACCCGACTCGGCGGTCACTACGCACCGATCTTCGACGTCGTACGGTCGTGGGCCGCGCGCAACGGGTGTATACCGACACCCCTGGAGGTCCCCGTCAATTCTGCTGTCACACAGTTCCTCTGGCCGCTGTGTCGGTCGGTCGGCAGCGAGATCTCGCACTATCGCATCGCCGGGGGCGCCCACGTGTGGCCCGGATCGTCAGTACACCGGGGTCGGACCGGCGTCAGCGACAGCATCTCGGCCACGACCCTGATCTGGCAGTTCTTCAACCGGCACCCACTCACGGTGGGCGGACGATCGAGATGAGCGCCGTCGACGACCGGACCGGGACCACGCTCGGACCCTATGCCATCGCCGAGCTGCTGGGCCGGGGCGGGATGGGTCAGGTCTATCGCGCCACCGACACCCGAAAGGGACGAACGGTCGCGCTCAAGTTACTCAATCCCGAGTTCGCCGACGATCAGGTGTTCCGTGACCGATTCCTACGGGAGTCACGGGTCGCGGCGCGGATCAACGACCCACACGTCGTCCCGATCCATGACTGGGGCGAGATCGACGGGCTGTTGTTCATCGACATGCGGCTGGTGACCGGACGCGATCTGCGCGCGATCCTGGTCGAGCAGGGAAGCCTGGCGCCCGAGAGGGCGGTGGCCATCCTCGGGCAGGTCGCCGACGCCCTCGACGCAGCCCACCTCGACGGTTTGGTGCACCGCGACGTCAAACCCGACAACGTTCTCGTCGACGCCCGCGACTTCACCTATCTGGCCGATTTCGGGCTGGCCCAGGGCACCGCCGACACACGCCTGACCACCGCGGGCACCGCCATCGGGTCGTTCGGCTACATGGCACCTGAACGATTCGGCGCCGACGAGGTCGGCGCGGCCGGCGACATCTACGCCCTGGCCTGCGTGCTCTACGAATGCATCGCCGGGACACAACCTTTCGCATCCGCCACCAACCTCGAGCGACTCATCGCCGCTCACCTCAACGCCGAACCACCACGGACCGGTACGGCGCTCGATCCGGTCATCGCCCGCGGGATGGCCAAGAACCCACGCGACCGGTACCCGAGTGCCGGTGCACTGATCGACGCTGCCCGCACCGCCCTCGCCTCCCCCGGCGAAGCGTCCCCCGGTGCGCCATTCCCTGGCACGTCGGCGGCGCCCGCGACGCTTGCACCGCACACCGCACCGCCCACCGGTCACACCACCGAGCGGCCGGCTGCGATGAACCCGGCTGTCGTGAATCCGGCGTCGTACTCTCCGACAGAGATCGCTGCAGGCTCCGGCGCCCGCCACTTCGAGCCGTATCCGTATGCACCGCAGCACCATCCGCAGACACCGACACGCCGGTCACCCGTACTAGCGATCCTCGTCGCCATCGCGGTGCTGCTCGCGGGCGGCATCGGAGTCGGCGCATGGGTGCTGCTGCGCGACTCCGACGACGGGGCCCGCACCGTCGCCGACGCCAGCCTGACCACCACACCGACCGCCGCGGCGCCTCCCAACACCGCGAGCCAGGCCACCCCGACCCCGACCACGCCATCGGTCACCACGCCATCCCCCGCCGGTTCGGCCAGGGCTGCCTTCGACCTCGGCCTGGCCACACCCATCAGCACGCCGGCATGTGACGGCACCGGGATCGTCGTGGTCGGCAATGCCGTCGATCCGTCGAACTACGCCGGCGAGGTGCAGGGCTATCTCACCGCATTCCCCGGGTCGAGTTACCTGCGCACCGACCAGACGTGCTCATCGTTGCGGGCACGCGACGACAACGGCAATCCGATCTACGCGGTGTACCAGGTGGCCGGACGGACCACCGCCGACATCTGCCGCCTCCGCAACCAGATCGGCGGCACCGCCTACGGCAAGTGGCTC
>NZ_MVPX01000286.1:0-4332 GCF_002043085.1 Gordonia sp. i37
CCCTGCTCTCGCTGCTCCAGACGAGACGTGAGTGGTCCGGCCAGGAGCTCGCCGACCGGCTCGAGATCACCACGCGCACCGTGCGACGCGACGTCGACAAGCTGCGTGAGCTCGGCTATCCGGTCGACGCGACCGTCGGCATCGGCGGGGGGTATCGGCTCGGCGCGGGTGCGGAGATGCCGCCGCTGCTCCTCGACGACCAGGAGGTGCTGGCCGTGGCCCTCGGGCTCGACGCGGTCACGACCGGGCCGGTGGCCGACATGGCCGAGGCCTCGGCCGGTGCGCTGACCAAGTTGCGCCAGGTCATGCCCTCGCGTCTGCGCCACCGGCTGGATTCGTTGTCACTGGAAGCCGTGCCCCGCACGCGAGGCCAGGTGACGGTGTCGGCCGATGTTCTCACCGACATCGCCGCGACCTGCCATCGCCACGAACGGCTCCGCTTCGACTACCGGCGTGGTGACGGCACCGAGTCGCGGCGCGAGGTCGAACCCTACCGGTTGGTGCGCAACGGAATGCGTTGGTATCTCATCGCTTTCGACCTCGGCCGCGACGATTGGCGCTCGTTCCGGGTGGACCGGATGGTACCCAAGATCCCGACCGGCCCCCGGTTCACCCCGCGTGAGCTCCCCGAAGGAGCGGCGTCGAGGTTCCTCGAACGCAGCCTGGGCGCGGTGTATCGCAAATCCTCGGCGCGCGTGCGTATCCACGCCCCGGTGGAGACGATCGGTCCGATGGTCTCCGATGCGTGGGGCACCCTGGAGTCCGGCGATGAGCAGACCTGCGAACTGACCCTGTACTCCACGTCGCTCACCTCGATTGCCCGGTGGCTGCACGCCTTCGACGCCGACTTCACGGTGCTCTCCCCGGACGCATTGCGAGACGAACTGGCCGGCGTCGCCGAGCACCACGAACGGGTGGCCGCCCGCTATCGGCGAGCGTGCGACGCAGCGCCGTGATCTTTTCGTGACCGTGCGGGCGAGAGCTGTCTCGACTCCGCCACGACCCCGCCGCGTCCCTGGGCGGCAGCGGATCCGGTACCTACCGTGGTGCTCATGAGGCTTTTCGTGACTGGTGCCAGCGGATATGTCGGCTCGCGGTTGGTGTGCTCGCTGCTCGCCGCCGGACATGAGGTGGTTGTGTCCTCCCGGAATGTGGACCGCTTGACCGACTTCAGCTGGTTCGACGCGGTGACCGCGGTGTCGATGGATGTCGACGACCCCGAATCGGTCAAGCAGGCCCTTGCCGCCGCCGGGCCACTGGATGCGCTCTACTACCTGGTTCACGGGATCG
The DNA here is from genome assembly GCF_002043085.1 of Gordonia sp. i37. Classification (NCBI taxonomy): domain Bacteria; kingdom Bacillati; phylum Actinomycetota; class Actinomycetes; order Mycobacteriales; family Gordoniaceae; genus Gordonia; species Gordonia sp. i37. The sequence goes on from NZ_MVPX01000286.1 coordinate 1,291, forward strand.
GTCAGTCGGGGTTCGCCGACGCCGACCGCAACGCTGCCGCGAACCTCGCGTCGGGCGCGCGTGACGCCGATGTCACACGCATCATCTATCTGGGTGGCTTCGTCCCCGATGACGAGGACCTGTCGGATCATCTGCGCAGCCGAGCCGACGCCGGCGAGGCCCTACGACTGCCCGACGGGCCGGAGCTGGTGTGGCTGCGCGCAGCGGTGATCCTCGGCGCCGGGTCGACGTCGTTCGAGATCATCCGCTACGTCGGCGACCGCCTCGCGGTCATCCCGGAGCCGTCGTGGACGCGAAACCCCATGGACCCCATCTCGATTCGCGACGTATTGCACTACCTCACCGCCGCCTGCGAGCCCGAGCTACCCGCCGGCGACTACGACATCGCCGGACCCGACGTCTGTCGGTACCGCTCGGTCCTCGAGGCCTATCTCGACGCGATCCGCATGCCGAAGGTGCGGGTGTGGGTGCCATTCGTCGGGACGCGTCTTGCCGGCAAGGTCGCCGGGCTCCTCGTCCCCATCCCGTCTGCGCTCACCGAAGAGCTCATCACCTCCCTCGATCATCCGATGCGCGCCGACGAACACCGCATCCGGGAGCTGGTACCGCCACCTGCCGGCGGGTTGACGCCGATGCGCGACGCGGTCGCCGCAGCAGTGGCCTCACCGGCGCCCCGGTCGGTCTGTGCGCTCGACGACCCGCACCATCTGGCCTCGACCGATCCGGCCTGGGCCGGAGGCGATTGGCCTCGCGTACGACGCCGGATCAGCGGCACTGTCCGCGGTGCGTTCGGGACGGCGGGTCGACTCGGCCGGGCATTGCTGCCAGTCTGACGACGTGGACTCACCAACCCAGAGCCCTGTCCGACACCGCGGCGCGATCGCCGAGCTGATCGACGAACTGCGCACCGACCGCAACGGGCACCTGCCCACGCGGCAGGCGCGCCGGCGATGGATCGTCGGCGTGACGCTGGTGGTCGGCGCGGTCCTTCTCGGCTTCTCGTTGTCGGCGACCCCGGGTGACAGCAGGTTCTATCCGCTGACCGTCGCGCTCGGCGTCGTCTGGGTCGTCGGTGGTTTCCTCGCCGGCCCGATCCCGGCCGGGGCGTTCCCCGCGATCGGTCGACATTCGCCGGAGGGCGCACCCACCTACCCGCGGCGCAACGCGGTGCTGCTCGGCGTGTCGGTCGGCCTATTGGTCGGCGCCTGCTTTGTCGTCGGCGCTTTCGGCCCCCGCCTGATCCCCCCGCTCAACGATCTGATCGGTCGTGTGCTGGCCTACGCCGATTCCGGCAGCCTCGTCGCGATCGCGGCGATCACCCTCGGCAACGGCGTCGCCGAAGAACTGTTCTTCCGCGGGGCGGTGTACACCGCCGCCCGCCCGTGGCACCCACTGGTGGTGTCGACGGCCATCTACGTCGTCGTCACGATGGCCAGCGGCAATGTGATGCTCGGCTTCGCCGGGGTGATCCTCGGCGCGGTGTGCGCGGTGCTGCGACGCGCGACCGGTGGCGTGCTCGCACCGCTGTGCACCCATGTGGTGTGGTCGGTGATCGTGCTGTTCGCACTGCCGCCCATCGTCGGGGTGTGAGCCAGGTTTCGGCGAACCCGAACCGGTTTGGGCGAAGGCCACCTCAGCCGCTACATTCGTGAGTTGGTACGGCACCTCGGCCGTGGCCACGCGCGTATAGCTCAGCGGTAGAGCTCTGGTCTTACACACCAGTGGTCAGGGGTTCGAATCCCTTTGCGCGCACCGTAGGATCAGGGCAGGTCGTGACTGGCGCTGGGGTGGAGTACCACCGGGGAGCGGCCTCCGGAGTGTGTGTCGTGCGCCTGGGCATTGACGAGGCTCAGGAGTGTTCATGTCGAAGGCACAGCTGTTGTCAGGTGTCGATCTGGCAGCAACCATCAATGCCGATACCGCGTCACGGGCGGCTCGCGTGACGGACGTGTCCGGACTGCCGCCCACGCTGGCTACTGTGCTGGTCGGCGACGATCCCGCGTCAGCGACGTATGTGTCGATGAAGCAGCGACGATGTCAGCAATTCGGGCTGGGCGCAGTGCACGTGGGATTGCCGGCCTCGATTGGCACCGCAGAAATCGTCGAGCGCGTCGAGGAACTGTCGAACAACACTGGTGTCGACGGCATCTTGGTGCAGCATCCCATGGGCGAGTATGTCGATGAGCGCGCGGTGTTCGATGCGATTACCGCGACCAAGGACGTCGACGGGGTGAGCTCGACATCGTTTGCGGCGATGGCGTTGGGCCAACCTGGTTTTCAGTCGTGCACTCCAGGTGGGGTGGTGCGCCTGCTCGAGCATCACGGGGTGGTGGTCGCCGGTGCCGACGTGGTCGTCGTCGGGCGCAGCGCCATCCTCGGAAAACCGTTGGCTGCGTTGTTGTCCGCGCGCGATGCCACGGTGACGTTGTGTCACTCCCGCACCCGCAACCTGGCCGCTCACCTGTCCCGGGCCGACATCGTGATCGCTGCTGTGGGCCGGCCCCGGTTCATCAACGGCACACATCTCAAGGACGGAGCGGTCGTGGTCGACGCGGGCTATCACCCCGGCGGGGTTGGTGATGTCGACTTCGCGTCCGCCGCGCGGGTAGCGGCAGCGATCACTCCGGTCCCCGGTGGGGTCGGCCCGATGACCATCGCGATGCTGCTCTCACAGACTGTTGACGCCGCCGAAACCAGGGTGCAGCAGGCCGGCCCTGCGACAGGCTAGTCCACCACCTTCAGAATCCGGCTCGACCACGCGCGGCCGAGGTCAGCGGACCCGCCAGCCAGCGGTCGACCTCGGATTGGGATCGCAGTCGGACGATAGGTGTGGTGCCGGTGTCGAAAGCTCCTGGCGAGAGCAGGAGTGCCCGGTACTTATGTCTCGTCGATACCGACCAACGAATGACGTTCTCGCGGTGAGTGAACAGAGTGCGCAATGGTGGCTCAACGTTTCCGTTCCACAGAACCTCACGCCGTAGACGTCGACACAAAGTCCTGCGGACCACACGCGGGAACGTGGTGCACCAGAATGGCAGGGGC
>NZ_MVPX01000287.1:0-7478 GCF_002043085.1 Gordonia sp. i37
TCCTGATCCCCTCGCTACTCGTTCGCGAATACGGAGCCAGCAAGCGAATTTCGTTGTCGCAGTTCTGGCCCCGACGCGCCCGTCGCATTCTTCCGGCCGCGCTGACGGTCCTGGTCGTGGCCACCGCCGTCGCCGGACTCATCGGCGGCGACGTCGGAGTGCAGCTCAAGAGCCAATTCCTCGGGTCGGCGTTCTTCGTCAACAACTGGGTGCAGATCGCGCAGTCGCACAGTTACTTCGCCGAGACGACACCCCAGATCTTCATGCACTACTGGTCGTTGGCGATCGAGGAACAGTTCTATGTGGTGTGGCCACTGCTGTTCCTCGGTGTGCTGTGGTTGGCACGCCGAACCTCGACGCGTACGCAACTGCGGATCACTGCCGCGGTGACGATCGCACTCGGCGCGGCGTCGGTGGCCGCGATGATCGCGATCTACAACCCGGACACCGACCCGAGCCGGGTCTACTTCGGCAGCGACACCCATTCCTTCGGCCTGCTGATCGGCGCCGCACTGGCACTGCTGTGCACCGCCCCGGCCGCCGATGCCGCCGATTCGTGGCCACGTCGGGTCTCGCCGCGCACCGCCGAGATCCTGGGCAAGACCGTCGCACCGGTCGTCTTCGTCGGGCTTCTGGTCCTCATGTTCACGTTGCCCGATACCTCACCACTCACCTACCAGGGCGGGCTCCTGCTGGCTTCGGTACTGACCGCGGGCGTGATCCACACCGCGGTCGGCGAGACCGGGCCGGTCCCGGTGATCCTGCGCGTGAAGGCCCTGCGATACCTCGGCGAGCGATCGTTCAGCCTGTACCTGTGGCATTGGCCTGTGGTGGTCTTCCTGCGCGCCTGGTTCCAGGAGGGCAAGGGCACGGCGTCATTCACCCTTCCCGGCTGGCTGATCGGCATTCTCGCCGCGGTGATCACCCTCGGCCTGTCCGAACTGTCCTACCGCTACATCGAGACACCGTTCCGCCGTAAGGGTTTCCGCGGCGTGCTGCGCGACCTCGGGAATTCGGCACGTCTACCGATCCCGGCCGCGGTGTTCGCCGCCGGCCTGGTCGTGATCCTGTTCGCCGGTTCCGCGCTGGGTACCAGCCCGTCGAAGTCGCAGTTGGAACTGCAGCTCGACCACCTCGCCGAGCTGCAGCGCCAGGCCAATGCGAGCCCGCCTCCGGCTCCCCCACGTCCGGCCGCGCCGAGTGCACCACGGCTACCGACCGGCCAGGAGATCACCGGCATCGGCGACTCGGTCATGCTCGCCTCGTCGCAGGCGTTGCGTGCGCGGTTCCCCGGCATCTACATCGATGCGCAGGTCTCGCGTCACTACAGCGGCGGCGAAGGCGTCATCGAGGATCTCCGCGCGTCCGGCGCGCTCCGCAAGTTCGTGGTGCTGGGATTCGGCACCAACGGGCAGGCGTTCCCCGGACAGCTCGATCGCATCCTCTCCGAGATCGGCCCGGGTCACCTGATCGTCTTGCTGGTCCCGTTTGGTCCGGTCGACGGCATCCCGCAGGCAGCACAACAGGTTCTGCAGTACGCACCACGACACCGCAACGTCTTCTTGGCGCCGTGGTGTCAGGCCGCGGCCGCCCATCCGGAGAACCTCGGTCCCGACGACGTCCACCCGATGGGACCAGGCACCTGGATGTATGCCGATGCGGTGACCGTGGGCCTGCAGCAAGCCGTCACCGGTAAGCGTGATCCCAACATCACCTGCCCGATCTGAGGACCGTCAGCCGGCAACCCACCGCGTCGAGGGCGCGGCGCCGACGCTGCCCGACGGATACGCCGCGGCCAGCGCATCGGCGAATCGCTTGTTGCGATCGGCGGTGCCCGCGGCGGTGTAGTGGATGCCGTCGGTGAACTCGGCCGGCGCAGCGGCGCCGGCCCAGTCCACCACGGCCAGATTGGCGTAGCGAGCGGTCGCGTTGCGCAGTGCGGTGTTGAACGTGGCCATGGCGGCCGAATCGAACGCCTTGTTACTCGGGTTCGACGAGGTGACCGTCGGCCAAAGGACCGGCTGCCCGGACAGCTGGCGCATGATCCGATCGATGCGGGCGTCGGCGTTGATCGAACTTCCCGTCGAGATGTCCCCGACGTCGTTGACACCCATGGCGATCACCCAGCAGCCGCGTGCGCCGGACGCGAGCCGGGACGCGACGGCGTGTTCGGCATCCGGTGAGGGTCCGCCGACGATCGCCCGGCCGCTGACCGCATCGAGGGTGAAGCTGTTGACCCCGACGCGGCGGTATTGGGCACTGGCGGTGTCTCCGGCCGCCGGAACGTACGCCGGATCGTCGGCGCGCACCGACGTCGAATCCCCGACCTGGATCACCGAGGTGCATCGTGACATACCGGTCTGGTCACCCGTCCCGGGGATCAGGCTCTGCAGGCTGGGCAGCAGATCGCCCAACCCCATGTCCGACGACGAGTTCGGGATGCCGGCGACGATGCCCGGCAGGTCGTTGAGGTCCGGCAGTGCGTCCGACGGCGCGGCGGCGCAGTGTCCGGCTCCCGCGAAGGCCAGCGCACCCCCGGCGAGCATGCCGACGCCGACGCGGCGCAAGCGGCCACGGGTGCAGATCCTGGTGAGCTGAGACAGCGACAGTTTGTTCACAATAGTCACACTGAACTACACCAGTCACTTCTGTCGCAACCCGAGGCGTGCAACGACTTGGTCAAGACTTGGCGCCCCGCTCGTGGCGAGCGGTGCGGTGACAGTGGAGTCAGACGGCGGCGAGCGCCTTGTCCCAGAGGGCCTCCGAGCGCGCCTCACCCGGGCCGACGACGTCGGCGAAGGCGATGCTGCCGTCGGTGTCGACCAGGAAGGTTCCGCGATCGGCGTATCCGCGGCCCTCGCTGAACACGCCATAGGAGCGGGCGACGTCGCCGTGCGGCCAGAAATCCGACAGGATCGGGAACAGGAACCCCTGCGCCGCCGACCACACCTTGTGCGTCGGCGGCGGCCCGACCGACACCGCGACCGTGGTCACCTCGTCGTTGGCGAAGCGCGGCAGATTGTCACGGATGTACCCGAGTTCGCCCTGGCAGGTGCCGGTGAAAGCGAGCGGGAAGAACACGATGAGGACCTTGCGACCCTCGGAACGCAACCGCGACAACGAGACCCGCTGGTTGTTCTGGTCGCGTAGCTCGAAGTCCGGTGCGGCGGCGCCGATCCCCAGCGGGACCGACATCTCCGGAGCGCTCATGGGCGTTTGCCGGAACGCGACTTCGGTTGCACCAGACGCGAACCCGACCAGTCGCCGAGACTGACCACCGAGGTCTGGGTCAACCCGGCAGTGGGCGCCGCCTCGGCGATCTCACTCGGGTCGACGTAACCGGGATTGCCCGTCTTCGGCGAGAAGACCCAGACGTATCCGTCGTCGGCGAGCGGGCCGATCGCGTCCATCAGACGGTCGACGAGGTCACCGTCGTCGTCGCGCCACCAGAGCACCACCGCGTCGATGACGTCGTCGGCGTCCTCGTCGAGCATCTCCGCGTCGATCGTGTCCTCGATGTCGGCACGCAGGTCGTCGTCGGTGTCCTCGTCCCAGCCGAGTTCCTGGACCACCATGCCGGGGGCGAACCCCAGTTTCTGTGCACTGCTGCCGTCGGAGCCATTGCTCCCTGAGGCGGCTACCACCGCGCGAGACCTCCCAAGTCAACATGTTTCGCCGTGTCGGCAATTCGATCGCAGCCGACCCGATCAGCCGACTATTGGGACAGCGTAATGCACTCGACGATCGTGCACCGACACGAATTCATGAACTCGCGCGCCGCGGGGCTATCCGGGTGGGCGTGCACCGGTCGTGGTCGGGGCCAGTCCGGGCGGGGTCGGCAGGTAGGTCGCGCAGACGGCCAGCACGGACTGCTTGTCGCGGGTCCAGGTGTCGGCGATCGGATTCAGGCCGACGAGCTCACGTCGTCCGATGGCGTCACCGAGCCGCCCCGAGCTGGCGAGAAAGGCGTTCACCGGGCCGGTCACGTCGGCGCCGACCGCATCGGTGACCTTCGCCCGGATCTGGTCCACACCGGCGATCAGGCTCGCCCGGGCGCGGTCGTCGAGGTCACCGACACGGTCGTAGGACTGGACCGCGTTCAGACGATCGACGAAGGTGTTGTACCCGCGGACCATCACGACCATCGACGACATGGCCTGCCGACACAGCGTCACCGCGAGCTCCCGGCGCGCCGCCGAGGTCGAGGCCGACTGTTCGGACCGGTACATCGACACCTGTGCGGAGTCGACGGTCGGCGCGCCGGGCACCGACGTCGCACATCCGGCGAAGATCAGCACCGCGGCCGTCAGGACCACGGCCGTCAGGACCACGGTCACACCCACCCGTGTCGCACCCCCGGCGGTTCTCCGGACGCGCAACACCCCGGAGCGCCCCTGGTCGGCGTCCGTCTGATGGCATTCTTCTGTCCCGCTGTGGCACCCCCCGACGTTGCGCAGCTCCGCCCGGTATGCCCGGCGGGCCGATGCACGCCTCACTGCACGCTCCTTACTCCGTGGTAATCACAAACCGAACGCTACCGCAGGTCAGGTACTACGCGCCCAATCCGAACACCCCCGATGCCAAGCGAGGCGACATGGGGCACGATGTGGGGTGGGTCCGTGAGCGAGCACACCATCGTCGTCGACGGACTCTCGTGTCATCGCATGCCGGGCAGCACCCCCGCCCGGCCCGATCGAGGAGTAGGCATCACCGTGACCGAACAGGCAGAGAAGGACGTCAGCGCGACCTCCGGCGGCACCCCCGACAGGTCGGGTCCGCGCGTGCGCGTCATCCGTGAGGGTGTCGCGTCCTACCTGCCCGACATCGACCCCGACGAGACCGGCGAGTGGCTGGAGAGCTTCGACAACCTCGTCGCACATGCCGGACCGGCCCGAGCCCGCTATCTGATGCTCCGGCTGCTCGAGCGCGCAGGCGAGAAGCACGTCGCCATCCCCTCGCTGACGTCCACCGATTACGTCAACACCATTCCCACCGAACTCGAACCCTGGTTCCCCGGCGACGAGGGCGTCGAGCGCACCTTCCGTCAGTTCATCCGCTGGAACGCCGCCATCATGGTGCACCGCGCTCAGCGTCCCGGGGTCGGGGTCGGCGGTCACATCTCGACCTACGCGTCGTCGGCGTCGCTGTACGAGGTCGGCTTCAACCACTTCTTCCGCGGGCACGAACACCCAGGCGGCGGCGACCAGATCTTCATCCAGGGTCACGCGTCGCCGGGTATCTACGCCCGTGCCTTCCTCGAGGGCCGGATCACCGCCGAGCGGATGGACGGGTTCCGGCAGGAGCACAGTCACGCCGGTGAGGGCGGCGGTCTGCCCTCCTACCCGCACCCGCGACTCATGCCCGAGTTCTGGCAGTTCCCGACGGTGTCGATGGGTCTCGGTCCCATGAACGCGATCTATCAGGCGCGCTTCAACCACTATCTGCACGATCGCGGTATCAAGGACACCTCCGACCAGCACGTGTGGGCCTTCCTCGGCGACGGCGAGATGGACGAGACGGAGTCACGCGGGTTCGCCAGTTTCGCCGCGACCGAGGGCCTGGACAACCTCACCTTCGTCATCAACTGCAATCTGCAGCGGCTCGACGGACCGGTCCGCGGTAACGGCAAGATCATCCAGGAACTCGAGTCGTTCTTCCGCGGCGCGGGCTGGAACGTCATCAAGGTGGTGTGGGGCCGTGAGTGGGATGCACTGCTGCACGCCGACCGCGACGGTGCCCTGGTGAATCTGATGAACACCACGCCCGACGGCGACTTCCAGACCTACAAGGCCAACGACGGCGCCTTCGTGCGGGAACACTTCTTCAACCGCGATCCGCGCACCAAGGAACTCGTCAAGAACATGTCCGACGCCGAGATCTGGAATCTCAAGCGCGGCGGCCACGACTACCGCAAGATCTATGCCGCCTACGCGTCGGCGATGGCGCACAAGGGTCAGCCGACGGTCATCCTGGCGCACACGATCAAGGGTTACACCCTGGGCAAGCACTTCGAGGGCCGCAACGCGACCCACCAGATGAAGAAGCTGACCCTCGACGATCTCAAGGACTTCCGCGACGAGACGCGAATCCCGATCAGCGACTCCCAACTCGAGGAGAATCCGTACCTGCCGCCGTACTACCACCCCGGGATGGACGCCCCGGAGATCCAGTACATGCTCGACCGCCGCAAGAACCTCGGCGGCTTCCTGCCCGCGCGCCGTACCAAGGCCAAGGCGTTGTCCCCCGATGTGAGCAAGGCGCTCGCGACCACCGCAAAGGGCTCGGGCAAACAGCAGGTGGCAACCACCATGGCACTGGTGCGCGTGTTCAAGGATCTGTTGCGCGACAAGGAGATCGGCCATCGGATCGTGCCGATCATCCCGGACGAGGCGCGGACCTTCGGGATGGACTCGTGGTTCCCGACGCTCAAGATCTACAACCGCAACGGACAGCTCTACACCTCGGTCGACGCCGAGTTGATGCTCGCCTACAAGGAGAGCAGCGAGGGCCAGATCCTGCACGAGGGCATCAACGAGGCCGGCTCGGCCGCCTCGTTCACCGCCGTCGGCACCTCGTATGCGACGCACGACGAGCCGATGATCCCGCTCTACATCTTCTATTCGATGTTCGGCTTCCAACGCACCGGCGACAGCTTCTGGGCGGCCGCCGACCAGATGGCGCGCGGCTTCGTCATCGGCGCCACCGCGGGACGCACCACGCTGACCGGCGAGGGCCTGCAACACGCCGACGGCCAGTCACCGCTGCTCGCGGCGACCAACCCGGCGGTGGTGGCCTACGACCCCGCCTTCGCCTACGAACTCGGACACATCGTCGCCGACGGTCTGCGTCGAATGTACGGCGAGAATCCGGAGAACATCTTCTACTACCTCACCGTCTACAACGAGCCGATCAGTCAGCCGGCCAAGCCCGACGACCTCGACATCGAAGGTGTGCTCAAGGGCATCTACCGGTTCAGCCCGGCCCCGCAGGACAAGCAGTACCCGGCCAACATCCTCGTCTCGGGGGTGACCATGCCCGACGCGCTGCGCGCCCAGGAGCTCCTGGCCGCGGACTGGAACGTCGGCGCCGCGGTGTACTCGGTGACGTCGTGGAGTGAACTCGCCCGCGACGGCATCGCGATCGACCGTGCCGCGGTGCGGACCCCGTCGCAGGATGCGGGTCAGCCCTACGTCACCAAGGTCCTCTCGGACACCGCCGGGCCGTTCGTGGCGGTCAGCGACTACATGCGTGGTGTCCAGGAGCAGATCCGCGCCTACGTGCCGGGCACGTATCTGACGCTCGGTGCCGACGGCTTCGGGTTCTCCGACACCCGTCCGGCCGCTCGTAGGGTCTTCAACGTCGACGCCGAGTCCATCGTCGTCGGGGTGCTGGTGGCCCTGGCCCGCGACGGGCACATCGATGCCGGCGTCGCGGCGCAAGCCGCCGACAAGTACCAGATCACCGACGTCAACGCCGCC
>NZ_MVPX01000288.1:0-1616 GCF_002043085.1 Gordonia sp. i37
GGGGCCCCCCGCCGCAGTCGTTGACAGCGCATTCGTCGGCCCGGCGGCCGCGGACGCCTACTGTGAACACATGTCGGAGCATCGGGTGAATCAGACGCCGCCGCCCAGCGACGTCTTCGGGGAACGTGGTGCGCACGTGCCCGCCCCGGCCACCGTGCACGACGCACTGCCCGACACGCTGCTGCGTCGCGTCAAGCAGTACAGCGGTCGACTGGCCACCGAGGCCGTCCACTCGATGCAGGACCAGCTCCCCTACTTCGCCGATCTCGACGCCGCGCAGCGTGCCAGCGTGCAGCTGGTCGTGCAGACCGCGGTAGTGAACTTCGTCGAATGGATTCAGGACCCCGAGGGCAACGTCAAGTTCACCGTTCAGGCCTTTCAGGTCGTCCCGCAGGATCTCGCGCGCCGCATCACGCTGCTGCAGACCGTGGAGATGGTGCGCGTGGCGATGGAGTTCTTCGAGAAGTGGTTGCCGCTGCTCGCCCGCAACGACGCCCAACTCCGCGCGTTGACCGAGTCGGTGCTGCGTTACGGTCGCGAGATCGGGTTCGCCGCCGCGGCCATCTACGCGTCGGCGGCCGAATCGCGCGGCGCGTGGGACTCGCGTCTGGAGGCCCTGGTGGTCGACGCCGTCGTCCGCGGCGACACCGGCCCACAGTTGTTGTCGCGGGCGGCCGCGCTGAACTGGGATTCCGACGCCCCGGCCACCGTCATCGTCGGCGCGCCACCTCCCGAACAGAACGTCTCGGTCCCGCTGGCGATCCACAACACCGCGAAACGCTATGACCGGGCCGCACTTTCGGTGGTGCAGGGCACGTTGCTGGTGACCATCGTCAGCGGGCCGATCAAGATGACCGATCCGTTCAGCAATGCGTTGCTCGACCACTTCGCCGACGGGCCGGTGGTCATCGGGCCGACCATGCCCAATCTGGGCGCAGCGCACACCAGCGCCACCGAGGCGATGGCCGGGATCTCCGCAGTCGTCGGCTGGCCCGGCGCACCGCGGCCGGTGCACAGCCTCGAACTGTTGCCCGAGCGGGCACTCAACGGTGACGCATCGGCGACGGCGACACTCATCGAGACGCTGGTGCGTCCGCTGTCGACCGGCGGTTCGACCCTCAACAGCACCCTCGAGTCCTATCTGGACTGTGGCGGCTCTGTGGAGGCATGTGCCCGCGAACTGTATATCCATCCAAATACTGTCCGGTACAGACTGAAGAAAATTGCAGAAGTGACAGGACGTGATCCAACTAACCCTCGCGACGGCTACGTCTTACGTATCGCGGCAACCGTCGGACGATTGACACATCTGAGGAACGAATCGCCACACTCAGCCACATGAGGAACATCAGTAACACCGCTGTTTCCACATTTCCGCTGGCAGATGCCTTTCGGACACATTTCTGTAACGAATCTCGAAGTGATGACGATGCGGAACCAGCCAGAGACACCTTTGTGGGAACCCCACAAATCCTTCCGATGAGGTCTAGCGACCTCCACACCCACATAGGACGCCGAAACGGTGTTCTCTGGTCACGTGCTTTCGATGCTTGCGCCCGGTCAGGGCTCTCAGACACCCGGCATGTTGATTCCGTGGCTGGAACTCCCCGGCGTCC
>NZ_MVPX01000289.1:0-5712 GCF_002043085.1 Gordonia sp. i37
CGCCCCCCCCCCCCCCGCCGAGGAGATCACCGACACGGCGGTCACCCAGCCGCTCGTCGTCGCCGCGGCCCTGCTGGCCTTCGATGAGTACCTCAAGCGCGGTGAGCTGCCCGACGACGCCGTGATCGCCGGTCACTCGGTCGGCGAACTCGCCGCCGCGGCCATCACCGGCGTCATCAGCTCCGACGAAGCCGTCAAACTGGCCGCGATCCGCGGATCCGAGATGGCCAAGGCCTGCGCCCTCCAGGCCACCACCATGGCCGCGGTGCTCGGCGGTGACGAGGGCCAGGTCCTCGCCCGTCTCGACGAGCTCGCGCTTGTGCCCGCCAACCGCAACGCCGCAGGCCAGATCGTCGCCGCCGGACCGGTCGAGGCCATCGACGAGCTGATCGCGAGTCCGCCGGAGAAGGCCCGCATCCGTAAACTCGCCGTCGCCGGCGCCTTCCACACCGACTACATGGCCCCGGCACGCGACGCCGTCGCCGCTGCCGCGTCGAAGATCACCCCCGCCGACCCGGCCCGGGTCCTGCTGTCGAACTCCGACGGCCGGCCGGTCGCCGACGGCGCCGAGGCGCTGAGCAAGCTTGTCACGCAGGTCACCAGCCCGGTCCGCTGGGACCTGTGCTCGGCCTACATGCGCGAGGTCGGCGTCACCTCTCTGGTCGAACTCCCGCCCGCCGGCGCTCTCGCCGGCATCGCCAAGCGCGAGATGAAGGGGACCCCCACCGTGGCGTGGAAGACCCCCGACGACATCGAGAAGGTCATCGAACTTGGATAGAGGTCGCGTCCCACGCGACCCCACCGGAAATCCGGTTGTCACCGGATATCCAAGCACCCGAGGTGCTTTCGTGCCTCGGGTAGCTCCGGACAATCACCACCCACAGCTAAATCACGAGAAGGGAACCACCCACGTGGCTGCCACCCAGGAACAACTCATTGCCGGCATCGCCGAGATCATCGAGGAAGTCACCGGCATCGAGCCGTCCGAGGTGACGATGGAGAAGTCGTTCGTCGATGACCTCGACATCGACTCGCTGTCGATGGTCGAGATCGCGGTGCAGACCGAGGACAAGTACGGCGTGAAGATCCCCGACGAGGACCTCGCCGGCCTGCGCACCGTCGGTGACGCCGTCAACTACATCCAGAAGCTCGAGGCCGAGAACCCCGAAGCCGCTGCCGCCATCCAGGCCCAGATCGAGGCAGAACAGAACTCGTGAGCTCGCCGTCCCTCCGCGAATACTCAACGCTGGGCGGGAACTTCCCGAGTGTGGTGGTCACCTCGATGGTGGCCACCACCTCCCTCGGTGTCGACCTCGAATCGACCTGGCAGGGGCTGCTCGACGGCAAGACCGGCATCCGTGAGCTGACCGACGACTTCGTCACCAAATTCGGCGAACTGCCCTGCCGCGTCGGCGGGCGACTACTCTCCGATCCGGCCGACGAGGTCACCCGCGTCGAGGCTCGCCGCATGGCCTACGTCGAGCGGATCGCCCACGTCATGAGCAAGCGCCTGTGGGCGCAGGCCGGCGAACCCGAAGTCGATCCCGAACGCCTCGCCGTGGTGCTCGGCACCGGCCAAGGCGGCGGCGACGCCATGGTCGACGCCGTCAAGGCGATCGAGAGTTCCGGCAACTACCGCAAGGTCTCCCCGCTCGCGGTGTCGATGGCCATGCCCAACGGCCCGGCCGCCGTCGTCGGCCTCAACATCGGCGCACGCGCCGGTGTGATCACCCCGGTCTCGGCGTGCTCGTCGGGTGCCGAGGCGATCGCGCACGCCTGGCGGCACATCGTCATGGGCGACGCCGACATGGTCGTCACCGGCGGCGTCGAAGGACACATCGATGCGATCCCGATCGCCGCGTTCTCGATGATGCGCGCGATGAGCACCCGTAACGACGATCCGGCCGCGGCGTCACGACCGTTCGACAAGGATCGCGACGGATTCGTCTTCGGCGAGGCCGCCGCGATGCTGATCCTCGAACGTGAGGAACACGCCAAAGCCCGTGGGGCACATATCCACGCGCGCGTGCTCGGTGCCGGTATCACCTCCGACGGTTTCCACCTCGTCGCCCCGGACCCCAGCGGTCAGGGCAACGCACGAGCGATGACACGGGCCCTCCAGACGGCCGGGCTGACCAAGAAGGACATCACCCACGTCAATGCGCACGCCACCTCGACCCCCATCGGCGACACCGCCGAAGCGGTCGGGATCAAGGCGGCCATCGGCGACCACGCCGCGGTGTATGCCCCCAAGTCGGCCCTGGGTCACTCCATCGGCGCGGTCGGAGCCCTCGAATCGGTGCTCACGATCAAGAGTGTCGAGGAAAGCGTCATCCCGCCGACGCTGAACCTGGAGAACCAGGACCCCGAGTGCGACATCGAAGTGGTGCACGGGCAGGCCCGTCATGGTCAGATTGATTACGCGCTGAACAACTCGTTCGGCTTCGGTGGGCACAACGTGGCGCTCGCCTTCGGTCGCTACTGACCATTCGCGACACCCCCGAGGAGACAGCGATGACCACATTGGCCCCCATCACCGGCCATGAGGACTCAGTCGATCCGCGAGATCCACTGCTGCGGTTGACCAACTTCTTCGACGAAGGCTCCCTGTCGCTGCTGCACCCCCGGGACAAATCGGGAGTGCAGGCAGCGATCGGAGAGGTCAACGGCGTTCGCACCGTCTCCTACTGCACCGATGGCACCGTGATGGGCGGTGCCATGGGTGTCGTGGGGTGCGCCCACATCGTCAACGCCATCGACACCGCGATCACCGAACAGGCCCCGGTCGTGGGCATCTGGCACTCCGGTGGTGCCCGTCTGGCCGAAGGCGTCGAAGCCCTGCACGCCGTCGGCGGAGTCTTCGAGGCGATGGTGCGGGCCTCCGGCTACATCCCGCAGATCTCGGTGGTCGTCGGATTCGCCGCCGGCGGCGCCGCCTACGGACCCGCACTCACCGACGTGGTGATCATGGCCCCCGCCGGTCGCGTCTTCGTCACCGGACCCGACGTCGTCAAGAGCGTCACCGGCGAAGAAGTCGACATGGAATCGCTCGGCGGCCCGCTCACCCACGGAAAGAAATCCGGGGTCAGCCACATCACCGCAGACTCCGAGGCCGACGCCTATTGGCGCGCCCGTCGACTCGTCTCCACCTTCGCCCGCCCCGGCCGGTTCGACACCGAGCACGCCGAAGCCGGCGACACCGACCTCAAGGCCCTGCTGCCCGAATCCAACCGCCGGGCCTACGACGTGCACCCCGTCGTCACCGCCCTCCTCGACACCCAGCACGCCGCCGACGGCGACACCGAGATCTCGAGTTTCGAAGAGCTGCAAGCGAAATGGGCTCCGAACATCGTCACCGGGTTCGGCCGCCTCGCCGGACACAGCGTCGGCGTCATCGCCAACAACCCACTACGCATGGGCGGTTGCCTCAACTCCGAGAGCGCCGAAAAAGCCTCCCGCTTCGTCCGACTCTGCGACGCCTTCGGCATCCCGCTCGTCGTCATCACCGACGTCCCCGGCTACCTCCCCGGCGTCGGCCAAGAATGGAACGGCGTCGTCCGCCGCGGCGCAAAACTGTTGCACGCCTTCGCCGAATGCACAGTCCCCCGCGTCACCCTGGTCACCCGCAAGATCTACGGCGGGGCCTACATCGCCATGAACTCCCGTGCCCTGGGCGCCACCGCCGTCTACGCCTGGCCCGGCTCCGAGGTCGCCGTCATGGGAGCCAAAGCCGCCGTGGGCATCCTGCACAAGAAAGCCCTCGCCGCCGCCCCCGACGACGAACGCGAAGCCCTCCACGACCGCCTGGCCGCCGAACACGAAGCCATCGCCGGCGGCGTCGGACGCGCCCAATCCATCGGCGTCGTCGACGAAGTCATCGACCCGGCAAAAACCCGCAGCATCATCACCGCCGCACTCGCCGCAGCACCGGCACGCCGCGGGCGGCACAAAAACATACCCCTGTAGTTGGCGCCGGCTCCGCCGTCGCGGTGCCGCCGCGGTGTTTGTTGGCGCCGGCTCCGCCGTCGCGGTGCCGCCCGCGCTATAACCCGCGTCTTCCCTCCTCATCGCATTGTCGCTGCGCTCCTCGCTCTTCGTCAGTCCAGACGCGGGCGCGCGGCGGCGTGGTGAGTGGGTCCACGGCGTTGTCGCATTGTCGCTACGCTCCTCGCTCTTCGTCAGTCCAGACGCGGGCGCGCGGCGGCGTGGTGAGTGGGTTTGCGCCGACAGCGCCCTTCCCTACGCCGACAGCGCTCGTCTCGACGCCGACAGCGCTTGTCGTCGTGATGGGGTGGCGCGGTACACGGTGCCCGTGCACGCAGTTCGGCCCCGGCGGATGCCGGGGCCGAATGAGGAGTCTCGTGAGCTACCCGACGCGCTGCTGCAGCCAGGTGACCTCGGCGCCATAGCCGCCCATGCGGTAGGCCTCGAGTGCGTGATCCCACGCCGTGCCGAGCACCGATTCGATCTCGCCGGCCAGACCGGCGCTGTCGGGCTGCGACTCGATCATCGCGCGCAGCTGGGTCTCCCCGACGATCACGTCGCCGTTGGCGCTCATCGAACCGCGCCACAGACCCAATCCTGGGACGTAGCAGAAGCGTTCGCCGTCGACGCCCTCACTGGCGTTCTCGGTCACCTCGAAGCGCAACGCCGACCACTCGCGCAGCGCGGTCACCAGACGGGCGCCTGTGCCCACCGGCCCTGCCCAATCGACCGTCGCACGCTGCATCCCCGGCTCGGCATCCTGTGCCGACCATTTCAGGTTCGCGCGCGCATTCAGGGTCGACGACAGAGCCCACTCCACATGCGGGCACAGCGCCACCGGCGCCGAGTGGATGTACACCACTCCTGTTGTCACGTCCGCAAACTGATTCAGGTTGCGCACCTTGGTCACCTCCGGTTGTCGACGAGGAACGTCTTCCCCAACACACCTCGCAACACCGGATAGCACACTCGTGACTCCGATTGTGCCCTATGAGGTACGTGTTGCGCCAGTTTCTAATGCGCTTTTATGAATCTTGTGTGGTTGGAGTGGACAACCGCCAGTCGCCCAGTGCCTCGCACACACTGTCGTTGAATTCGCTCCACAACGGCTTGGCCCACGCACCGAACGGCCGGTCGGTGAGTACCACGCACGCCCGGCCGAAGCGTGGGTCGACCCACAGGAAGGTCCCCGACTGCCCGAAGTGACCGAAGGTCTCCGGTGAGTTGTTCGCACCGGTCCAGTGCGGATGCTTGCGCCCCCGGATCTCGAACCCGAGCCCCCAGTCGTTGGGCTTGTGTTTGCCATAACCGGGCACGAATCCGTCGAGACCCGGGAAGGCGACGCGGGTCGCTCGGTCCAGCATCTCCGACGACAGCACCGTCGGCACCATGAGGTCGGCGGCAAAGCGCGCCAGGTCGGCGACCGACGAGCGTGCGCCGTGCCCGGCCGGACCATCGAGGACGGTATCGGTCATCCTCAGTGGCTCACACACCGATTGCCGCAGATACTCGGCGAAGTCGATGTCCGTCGCGGCTTCGACGGTCTCGGCGAGCACCTCGAATCCGGCACTGGAGTAGATCCGCTGGGTGGCCGGCGGGGCCATCACCGATCGGCTATCGAAGGCCAGTCCGGAGGCATGCGCCAGCAGGTGGGCCACCGTTGCCCCGGGCGGTCCCGCCTCGTCGTCGAGTTCGAGCGCACCCTCTTCCACCGCGACCAGAACGGCC
>NZ_MVPX01000029.1:0-11809 GCF_002043085.1 Gordonia sp. i37
CCCCGCCGACTCGGTACCGTCGGTTCCACCACCAGCAAGTGACAGACCGCGACACCGCGGACCACGCAGAGGATCACATGGACACCACCGCAGCCAAACTCGCCGACCTGAGGGCCAAGCTCGAACTCGCCAAGGAGCCGGCCGGGGAGAAGGCGGTCGCCAAGCGTGCGAAGAAGGGCATCTTCTCCCCGCGCGAGCGGCTGGCGATGCTTTTCGACCCGGGTACCTTCATCGAGATCGGGGCCCTGGCCAAGATGCCCGGCGCCGCCGAGACCGGATACGGCGACGGCGTGGTGACCGGTCACGGCCTGGTGCACGGGCGTCCGGTCGCGGCATTCTCCCACGACCAGTCGGTGCACGGCGGCACCGTCGGAGAGATGTTCGGCCGCAAGGTGTCTGCGCTGATGGAGTGGGCCGGAAAGATCGGGTGCCCGATGGTCGGCATCAACGACTCGGCCGGCGCGCGCATCCAGGATGCGGTGACCTCGCTGGCCTGGTACGCCGAGATGGGCCGGCGCAACGACCTGCTGTCCGGACTCGCCCCGCAGATCTCGATCATCCTCGGCAAGTGCGCCGGCGGCGCGGTGTACACCCCCGCCAACACCGACATCCTCGTCGCCGTCGAGGACAAGTCGTACATGTTCGTCACCGGCCCCGACATCATCAAACAGACCACCGGAGAAGAGATCTCGGCCGAGGACCTCGGCAGCGCGCACAACCAGGCACGGTGGGGCAACATCCACCACGTCGCCGCCGACGAGAAGGCCGCGTTCGAGTGGGTCCGCGAGTATCTGCAGTACATGCCGTCGAGCTGTTATGAGAAACCGCCGGTGATCAATCCCGGACTCGAGCCTGAGATCACCGACTCCGATCTCTCACTGAACTCGTTCATGCCGGACTACGACAACGCCGGCTACGACATGCACGACATCATCATCAAGCTGTTCGACGACGGTGCGTTCCTTGAGGTCGGAGAGTTGTTCGCGCCCAACATCATCACCGGATACGCGCGCGTCGACGGTCATGCCGTCGGGGTGGTCGCCAACCAGCCGAGCGTGATGGCAGGCACCCTCGACACCGACTCGTCGGAGAAGGCGGCGCGATTCGTCCGCATCTGCAACGCTTTCGGCATCCCGCTGATCTTCCTCGTCGACACCCCGGGCATCCTCCCTGGCCTCGCCGAGGAGCAGAAGGCGACGATCCGACGTTCGGGCCGATTCCTCTACGCCTACGTCGAGGCGGACGTCCCCAAGATCACCGTGGTGCTGCGCAAGGCCTACGGCGGTGCGTACGCGGTGATGGGCTCCAAGCAACTCGGCGCCGACCTCAACTTCGCGTGGCCCTCGGCCAAGATCGCGGTGATGGGTGCCGAGTCGGCGGCAGCGGTACTCACCCGTCGCCAGACCGAGGGCATGTCGGCGGCCGAGGCCGATAAGGTACGCCGCGATTTCATCGACTTCTACAACACGATGATGGCCACGCCGTACCTCGCCGCCGAGCGCGGCTACATCGATGCCGTCATCGAACCCGCCGAAACCCGACTTCAGCTACGAAAGGCGTTGGCGCAGTTGCGGGACAAGCAGACGATCCGCACCCCGCGCAAGCACTTCCTGATGCCGATCTGACGGTTCCCGTCGCGTGCGCTCGGGGTGCGGTGGTTCGGATCCAGCACCGCTGCAGGCGGTCTCGAGGCTCGTCGCTATCGCTCCTCGCACCTCGACCATCGGTCTGGGGGAGGTCCATCCATCGGTTTGGGGGAGATCCTTCCCCCGCTGGTCCAGGTGCCCGACCACCGGTTTGGGGGAGATCCATCCCCCCGCTGGTCTAGGTGCCCGACCACCGGTTTGGGGGAGGTCCTTCCTCCCCCGCTGGTCCAGGTGCCCGGCCACCGGTCTGGGGGAGACCCCTTGCCCTGGTGCTGGTTCCGCCCGCCGCTCACCCCACCGCATGCCCGACGAGGCGACCGATCGCGAATGTCACGATCATCGCTATCGCGCCGCCGACCACGACGCGGCACACCGGTCGCCATGGTGACGAGCCGCCCAGCCGAGCGCCGGTGAATCCGGTGATCGCCAGCGCCGCGACGACCGCGGCGAAGGTGATCGGGATGCGCAGCGACGCCGACGGGATCAGGATCGCCAGCATCGGCAGCAGCGCCCCGCTGAGAAACGACACCGCCGACGACGCGGCCGCCTGCCACGGACTGGTCAGTTCGTGAGGATCGATGCCGAGTTCGACGTCGACGTGGGCCTCGAAGGCATCGCGGGCGGTGAGCTCGGTGGCCACCCGGCATGCGGTCTCGTGCGTGAGTCCCTTCTCCTCGTACAAACCGACGAGCTCGTCGAATTCTGCCTGCGGCTGCTCCCGGAGCTCGCGGCTCTCCTTGGCCAACAACGCTTCTTCGGTGTCACGCTGGGTGCTCACCGACACGTACTCGCCGAGCGCCATCGACACCGCCCCGGCCGCGAGCCCGGCGATCCCCGCAGTGAAGATCGGTCCCCGGTCGGTGGTTGCGGCGGCCACGCCGATCACGATTCCCGCGGTCGAGACGATACCGTCGTTCGCCCCGAGCACGCCGGCGCGTAACCAGTTGAGACGATTCGACAGCGATCCCCCGGCATGGGGTTCGCCCGAATGCTGGTGCGGTGGCTCTGCCGAATCGTGCTCGGCAGCCGCGCCGTCGAGAGGGGTCATGGACCCACCCAAACTCCGAAAGCCGCTCCGCGCAAGCAAGGTGAGGCTGAGCATCACCGCTGGTGTGCCGACGCGGAGAGACCGGATTCAGGCGAACCGTTGCAGGATCGAGTGCACCGCCTGCGTCACGGTGAGCCGGTCGTAGCTCTGGACGAAGTCGAAGGTGCGGTCCAGATCGTCGGCGCCGCAATGCTGATCGCGCGCCGAGAGCAGCGCCGCGAAGTGCGGCCCGAGCACGGCGACGTTCCATTCCTCGACCAGGTCGTCGTCGGGGGCCAGCGGCGCGCGATGCACGTTGCCGTCGCGGATGTCGACGAGGTCGACCCCGTACACACCGGCCAGGCCGGTCCGTTCGGACATGGCCCGCCAGCGTGCTGCGGTGCGCTCGGTGAAATGCCGGGCGTGCTGAAAGGTCCCGACGACGATGGCGGCACCACCGATCGCGGCCTGCTCTTCGAGCGCCTTGCTCATCTCGATCAGGAGGCGCTTGTTGCCCAGTCGCGGCGTCAGCGACGCCGAGGCGATGGCGTAGGGCGTGGCCGCCTCGGGCGGCGGCGTCGACCACACGGGCAGCTCGGGCAGTGCGACGACGGTCGCGGTCTGCAGCGCCGCCGGTGACTCGACGGACGGATACAGCGCGCCCGTCCCGAAGGACGCACCCAGGGTCATCGCTGCGACGCGTTTGGCATCGGTGTCGACACCGTCGGCGATGACGACGGCGTGCGAACGTTCGGTGTGCGCGGCAAGGGTGTGCGCCAGCCGGGCCGGGTCGAGGTTGGTGCCGTCGGGTTCGATGATGGCGTCGAGGAGGTCGGCGCCGGTGATGACGATGTCGGGTTCCACGAGTGAGAGCAGGGTCGCCGCCTGATCGCTGCTGGTCAGGCCGTCGACGCAGACGATGCGTCCTTCCTGCCGCGCCCGGGCGACCCGCGCCAGGGTGCGTTGGGGACTGCGTTCGACGGCGTCGGGGAGTACCACGAGCACTCGCTGCTCGAGCCGTTCGCGGGTGTCGTCGTCGAGGCCGTCGATGAGTTCGAGGTCCATCGGCACCAGCAACGGCAGGATCTTGGCGATCGACTGAGCCGTCGGCGTGGCCGCATACTCGTTCCTGCGGCGGTCGAGGACCTGGTGTTGTTCCATCAGACGGGCAGCGCGACGCAGTGCTCTTGCAGTACCCAGGCGCGTCCCGGTGGGACCACGCAGGGTGAGTTCGACGGCGGCGACGGCGCCGTCGTGCAATCGACACACCGGTGCGAATTGCATGTGGAGCTCCAGATCATCGAAGAGGGTGAATCCGCTCTCCGCTGCGATCTGACCAGGCTGGGATGTCATCGATTACCACGTCCATCTGCCTCTCGTGGCCTCAAGATCCGGACAATCACTGGTGACTGTCGTTCGACTACTTGCGGCCAGGCGGTGGGATGCGGTTGGCTTCACATCCGGTGTATCGGCAGAGGATTCTCCCCGGTACTCCGGTGAATCACCCCAGGGGCAGATCTCTTGGAGGGCAGATCTCTCGGAGGGCGGATCGCTCAGAGCCGGGACAGTGCGAACACCGTGCCTGCGGCCAGGATAACAAAGAACCCGACGAGGGCCAGGGCGAGCAGGATCGAGCCGACGAAGCCCACGGCCATCACGGTCATCCAGATGATGACCGCCACGATCATGGCCCACCACCAGAAGCCGACGCGGGACTGCCCGGAGTCCGGTGACGCCGGGGTCGCGGAGACCTCGGCATCACCGGCGGCGGGGTGGATCATGGCCGGATGGCGGGCATCCGCGGCCGCAGGAGCGGAATCGGTTGGCATGAGCAGGTTTTCAGCTGCGAGCCGCGGCTGCGGCGTCGGCCTCGGTGGTCTGGCCGGCCGTCGCGAGGTCGCCGGTGTAGCTCTCGAGGTGCGCGCGAACGAACCACTGGAACTTCTCCAGCTCGGCGGTCTGACCGATCAGGATGTCCTCGGTCACCGGGTCGAGTTCGCCGGTGGTGGCGATCGCATCGCGCTGCGAGGTGATGAAACCGTCATACACCAGATTCAGCGCGCCGAGGTGCGCCTGCGCGGTGTCGCGACCGATCGAGTAGTCGTCCCACGAACGGTCGGCCTCGATCGCCTTGGCCGTGCCGTGCGGGGATTCGCCGAGGGTGGCGATGCGCTCGGCGATGGTGTCGGCGTAGCCGCGCACCAGCTCGACCTGCGGATCGATCATCTCGTGCACACCGATGAAGTTCGCGCCGACGACGTTCCAGTGCACATGCTTGAGGGTGAGGTGCAGATCGTTGAGCGCACTGAGACGCTCCTGCAGGATCTTCGTGACGGTAGAAGCGGTTTCGCTGCTGAGTCCGGGAGCGGTGAATGTGGTCATGCCGCAACGCTATGGCCGGCGCCAGGTATGCCCAAGCCGGCTCCGGCATGCGTCACGGAACCGAAATGGTCGGTAACGATCGGATAACGCCGCGGATTTGACGTCGAGCGGCGACGGCGGTTGTCAGCCAGCGGTGGTCAATACCCGCTCGACCGCATCGGCGCCGGGTTGTAGAGCCCCGATCTCCGGGCGGTACCGATGTCGAGCCGTGCCGGGGGTGCCGGATCGATCTCGGTGAATCGTTGCAGACCACCCCAGTCACGCGCCCAGTTGTTGCGCAGATACGTCGGCAACAGGGTGGGGGTGAGCATGGCCTCGGTGATGCCGAGTGGTCCACCTGCCGTACCGGCCATCCAGGTCTGGCTGTTCTTGCGGGTGGCGTCGGCGTCGGGCATGATCCGCCACTTGGGTACCTGCAGCACACCGTTTTTCACGGCCATCGGCTGCTGGCAGGGGAATACCATGCCGGGCAGCCAGTCGATGAACACCGGATCGGTGCGTCCGACGACGTCGTCGAGGGTGGCCATGGTGGTGATGCGCGGCGGGGTGAGTGCCACCCATTCGGCGGGCGCGCCCGCGGTGTCGCGGACCTCGATGTGCACGAGGTTGGCTCGGGCCGGCGAATTCGTCAGGGGGAAGCGCAGATTGCGCCAGGTCGGCGCCTCACCGATATCGAGTGGCGTCATCGTGCCCAGTGGGATCACACGTCCGTCGGCACCGAGCCGGCCGAACCGGGCGATCACCTGCTGGCCGGGATGGACGACGCCGACCCCGTCGGTGGCCTGCACCGATCCGGCAACGGCAATCGTCAACAACGGTGCCGCATCCGAGGGTGCCGGCATCGAATACCAGGACGTGGTCAGGCTTCCGGTCCCGGTCGGCGACCCGTAGGTGCCCAGAACCGGGGTCTGTGATGGGCTCAATCCGAAGGGCAACTGCACCGTCGACCCGTTGACACCTCGGGCGCCCTGACCGCCGGCCGTGCCGCCCTGTGCGGAGTCGTCCGACGACGAGGACTCGGTGGCGCCGGCCCCCGATTGCGCACTGTTGGTCGCCGACGACGCGCTGTCATCCTCGGTGGTGTCGACGCTGAGTTGATTCGGAATACCGTTCGGGGAGAATCCATTCGGTGGAATTCCGGTCGGGGTGCCGGCCAGCGCGGCCGAGGTGTCGGGTGCCGGACGGCCGTCGACGGCAGCTGGGCGCAGCAGACCGGTGTTCGGGTTCGCCTCCACGAGCACGTCGTCGGCCAGACCGCACGAGTTGCCGGTGAGCGCGCGCACGTTGGAGTTCAGCCAGGAGAACGAATCGCGCTGCGCGTAGGCGCCCTTGGCGAAGGTGGCGACGGTGAACACGATGACGAAACACGAGATGACCGGTAGCGGTGAGAATTTCAGCCGCGAGTACCAGTGGTCGGAGTGGCCGGTGCGGGTCGGCTCGTCGACGTAGTCGTCACGGAAGTGGAACCACAGCCCGACCGCCGCGGTGATCACCGCGAGGACCAGGAACACCCAGCCGAACTGCACACCACCCAGCGACGGCGGCCGATCCCACCACGGGACACCGTAACTACCGACGAACCACCACCCGTTGGTGCCGGTGAAAGAAATGCCGGTCACCGCGAGAAGCGCTGCGGCGAAGAAGGTTCGGTTGCGGCGCGACCGCAGGATGGCCGGCGCCATCATGGCCCCGGCCGCGGCGGCCAGACCACCGGCGATGCCGGCGTACACACCGAAGTGGTGGGTCCACTTGGTGGGTGTGAACGAGATGAAGAACATGGTGCCCAGGGTTACGGCGATCAGCCGCCAGATCGGTGCGCGGGCAACGCCGTTCGGATGAACACGGCGCAACAGCCGCAGTAGCACGACCACCAGGCACAGGATCATCACCAGAATTCCGAAGCGCCGGGTCAACGTACCGTCGGCGGTGGGCAGGATCAGGTAGTAGTACCGGACCGGCTCTTCCCACCACTCCAGGGTCGGGCCGACGTCGGTGGCGACCTGATTCCCGACGAGCAGCGGCATCAGCGGCTGTGCAGCAAAGATCTCGAACAGCACCGCGGTACCCGCGGCGAGGATCGGCGCCAGCATCGGCACCAGACCGTCACGGCGACGTCGGGTCACCACGGCCTTCACCATCGGCCGGACGCCGGCGAGCAGGGCGGCCACCGCCATCAGACCACCGGGCGCGAGTGCCAGGGTGAACGCCGCGGTGATCACCGCGACCGCGTACGGCAGCAACCGGCGAGTGGCGATCGCACGCTCGACGCAGCACCACGTCAGCAACGCGCCCACCGCCTCGCCGGGTTCGGGACGCAGACCGTTGTTGTACGGCAACCAGATCGCGAGGTAGACGAAGGCCGCCGACCACACCGCAGGGGTGCTGTGACGCACCGCACGCCCCAACCGCGGAATCACCTCACGCGAGATCAACCACCAACCGAGCAGGCCGAGAGCGAACGCGGGCAGCCGCATCCACGGCGCGGCGAGACTGACGTGGGTCATCGCGGCGATGACCTGGAAGTGCCAGCCGAACGGGTCCTGCGGTACCCCGAAATAGCGGAAGTAGTTGTCGGCGTACCCGGCGGCGCCGGTGATCCGGCCGACGGTGAAGTTGTAGCCGTCGTCGGAGGTGTTGGCGCCGGCGATCCACCAGAACGCCAGGATCACGAACACCACGACGTCGGGCGGGCGAATCGTCCACCACCCCGACGGCAGGAAACGCTTGTGCCCCCGACCATCCCGATGGTCGAGAACGCCCAGCAACACCAACGACGCAATCGTCATCGCGATCCCCGCGACGATGGCGATGATCTTGAGCGTGGTCGGGGAGTTCACGTACCGGGTGTCGATGGTGGCGTGCAGGCGCAGACCCTCGCGGGACGCTGTCGCGGGGAGATCGGTGTAAACGCCGACGATCTGCGGGCGCATCTGCTGATCGGGTACCGAGAAGGTGTGCTGGCCGTCGCCGGGCAAGGTGGGCGCCGACGACGCCGACCCGGGACCGTCGGCGAAGCGCGCCGAGACACCGGTGCCGTCGGCATGGAAGAGGATGCGACAGTTCGGATTCGACTGCGCGGCCGCGCGCGGGGTGCTCAGCAGGACCACATCGCGGTCGGTGACCACCAGGGCATCGGGGGTCGCCCGGATGAACAGCGCTCGCGCCGACGCCTGCTGCCCGCCCTCGGGCAGCGTCGAGAGCAACACCCCGCCCGACGTCGGCAACTCGGCGGCCGGCGAGCACGGCACCGCGACGTCCATGTCGATCGGGACGAACGCCACCAGCGGCGCGGCGACGTTGCCGACTGCCGACCCCTGCGGCCAATTCAGTTCGGCTGTGGACTGATTCACCGGCAACAGTGGGGTGAGGAGCGCGAGCAGAAAACCCAGGAGGCCGGTGACCGCGGCGGCGATCCGCACGCCGCGACCACCGGGTATCCGAGTACCCCGGGTCCGAATACCCGGTGTCCCTTCGGCGACATCGGTCTGCCGACCCTCACTGGTCATCCGACGACTCCACCCTGATCGATCCCGTTCGAGCCCAGCCCCACCGCGTGCTCGTGCCGACGGTCAGCGCGGCGACGGGCGCTCCGGCGGCCAGCGGCGTGAGTTTCTCCAGTGCTCCCCAGCCCTGGTACCAGTCGCCGGACAGATACGTCGGCACCGTCTGCGCCGACGTCGTACTCTCCGAAATCGCCAGGAGGCCACCGTCATCGCCGTCTTCCCAGGTCTTCGACTGCGAGTTGGCGGTCACAAAGTCGGGTTGGATGCGCCATCGCGGCACCTGCGCGACCCCGTGGGTGACCTGCAACGGCTGCTGGCACGGGAAGTGCGCGGCCACACTGAAGTCGATCAGCGTCGGCGCATCGGAACCGACAACCTGTTGCAGCGTTGCCAGTTTCGGCGCCCGCGGAGGGGTGATCACCAAGAACTGATCCTCGCCGAGATTGTCGTCGAGCAGTGACAGCCGCATCACCGTGGCCGCCGGCGGTGCCGCCGCCATCGGCACCCGGAGATTGCGCCACGGCCGATTCGCGATCACCGGCCCGGGATCGATCGGCAACGCGTCGGGACCGACCTGCTCGAAGGAGCCGTCCGGTCCCGGCCTGCCGAACTGCACCACCACCTGCCGGCCGAAGATGTACACCCCGAACATGTCGATGCTCGCCACCGATCCGGCGGCCGAGAACACCAGCAGCGGAGTCGAATTGCGCTCCGGCAGGTCGTACCAGTCGGTGGTCAGCCGGGCTTCGCCGTTGTAACCGTAACTGCCGAGCACCGGCGTCGTCGCGGGGTCGAGACCATACGGGAGCGCGGCGGTGGAGCCGTTGACCGTCCGCGGTCCGCGCCCGCCGGTGGTCCCCGCTCCGAGCCCGCCGGTGATGGCGAACGGCTGGGAGAAGGGGGCGGCCACATTCATCTGACCGGGACGAGCACTACCGGGCTTGGGTGAGAGATCGTCAGGAACACCGTCGGGGGAGAAGCCGACCGACGTCGCACCGGATCGCGTGCCCGACAACGCCGCCGACGCCGTCTCACCGCCCGCCGGGCGCAACATGTTCGCGTTGGGGTCCGACTCCACCAGAACCTTGTCGGCCATGCCACAACTGTCGCCGCGCACCGTGTTCAGATTCTCGCCGAACACCGTGAACGCGGGATACCGGACCGCCACCGCCTTGGCGAACACCAGCACCTCGGAGATCACCATCAACGCCGCGATGATGGCGATCGGCGACGACGCGACAACCAGGCGCCGGCGATCGGCGCGGCTGTGCCCGTCGCCGTGCGCGAGTCCGCGATTGGCGACGTAATCCAGACGCAGGTGTTGCCACACCGCAAGTGCCGCAGCAACAACCGCGAGCACCAGGAAGATCGTCGACACCCCGATACCGGCCACCACCGGCGCCCGATCGAACCACGAGATGCCGTACTCGTAGGCATACGGCCAGGCGTTCTTGCCGGCCATCGCCGCAGCGAGCGCGAAGAACAGTCCGGAGACGAACACCGTCAGGTTGCGCGTGGAGCGCGCCGCCGACTGGGCCACCGCCACCGTCGCGGTGGCGGCCAGCGCCGCACCGAGACCGGCGAAGATCCCGAACTGGATGGTCCACTTGGTCGGGGTGAACGCCAGCAACAGCAAGCTCACCCCTACGGCCCCGATCAACCGCCACGCGGGACCCGGCGCCACCCCACTGATCCGGCTGCGCCGCAACATGACCGCCACCGTCACGATCAACGCCGCCAGCAACAACAGCACCGGCACCCGCCGCGTCAGGGCGCCGTCCTTGGTGGTGACCGTCAAGAAGTAGTAGCGCAGATACTCCTGATTCCAGTCGATCACCGGCCCGGTCGCATACCGGACCTTGATCGCCTCGATCACCGTCGCCACTGTCTGATCACGGAAGACGACGACGAGCACCAGCACCCCGGCCGCGACGATCGGCGCGACCAACGGCGCCAGACCCTCCGCGCGCCGCCGGACCAGCAGGATGTGCAGCAACGGCCGTGCCGCGACGATCAGGATCGCCACCCCGATGAGACCCTGCGGGGCCAGCGCGAGGGTGAACCCGGCGGCGACCGCGGCGAGGGCGGCCGGGAGCAGAGCCCTTGTGGCGATGGCCTTCTCGGCGGCCCACCAGGTCAGCAATGATCCCAGGACGATCATCGACTCGCTGCGCAGCCCACTGCAGAACGGAAGCCAGAACGCTGCGAACACCAACGCCGCCGACCACATCGCCCACCGCGAACGGCTCACGGCGCCACCGAGTCGCGGCAACAACGCCCGACTCAGGACGAACCAACTCGCCAATCCCGCAACGAGTTGTGGCACCAACATCCACAACAGTGCAGGCGAGAGCGCCGACCAGTGCCCCAGGAAGGCGTAGTACCAGTCGAACGGCGCCTCCGGAATCCCGTAGAAGCGGTAGTAATCCGAGAGGTAACCGAACGAACCCGCGGTGCGCCCCATGTTCAGGATGTAACCGTCGTCGGGTGTCCCCGCACCCACCAACGTCCACACGCCCAACACCGCGGTCACCACGAGATCGGTCGGCGATGGGCGCAGCCGCCGCGCCCATCGGGGGCGCGCACCGACCCGTCGTCGATACCCGCCGAGTCGGTCCAGCCAGAACAACGCCCCGAGTGACACCAGAACGCAGAGCACCGCGAGGATCATCACGAGCAGTTTCAGCGTCGACGGCGTGCTCTCGTACCGATTGTCGATCTGCACGTGCGCCCGCATCCCCGACCCGGCGGCCCGCACCTGCGCGGTGGACAGATCGGTGAACATCCCGTCGATCTGCGGCCGAGCGTCGGCGCCGAGATCGCCGGCCGCGTTGCCGACACGTGCGCCGCCCGGCCCGGCGAACTCCGCTTCCGTCGCGCGCGCCGAGGAGAACACATGAAGCCGCGCACACGCGGCGAGCTCGGCGCGCGGGATCGAGGCGGCCGCGACGTTGCGGAACGTCACCGACACCGCATCCCGGCTCGCCGTCACATACAGGGCCTTGGCCTTCGAGTCGGGAGCGGCCGTCGGCATCGTCGCGAGCACCACGCCGCCGGCGGCGGGCAGGCCGCGCAGCACGGCGCAGTCGATCGTGACGTCGAGGGACTCGGCCGTCTGCGCGATCAGCGGCGCCGTCACCGACGGCGTCGGCGCCTCCGCGCTCACCGAATGCTGCGGCCAGTCGAAGGACGCCTGCGTCACGCTCACCGGCAACAGCGGGGTGATCACACACAGGACCGCGCCGACAACA
>NZ_MVPX01000290.1:0-22880 GCF_002043085.1 Gordonia sp. i37
CATCCAGTACCGCCACATCAGCAGAGGTTACGCGGCATCGCGCTCAGTGGTCCTCGTCGGTGTAGCGGATGACGCCGCGGATGTTCTTGCCGTCCAGCATGTCCTGGTAGCCCTGGTTGATCTGGTCGAGACGGTACTGCCGGGTGATCATGTCCTCGATGTTCAGTTTGCCCATCCGATACATCGACAGCAGTTGCGGGATGTCGAGTTTGGGATTGGCGCCGCCGAAGATGGTGCCCTGCAGGTTCTTCTGCAGCAGGGTGAGCATCGCCAGGTTCAGCGTCACGTCGGATTCGAGCATGTTGCCCATGCCCGTCAACACACACGTGCCGCCTTTGGCGGTGATCCCCATCCAGCTGTCGACGTCCTTGCCGTGAACCTCGCCGACGGTGACGATCACCTTGTGGCACATGTGCCCGTAGGTGATCTCCGCGATGGCCGGCGCCGCCTCCTCGATCGAGGCGAAGGTCCTGGTGGCCCCGAACTTCATGGCCTGTTCGCGCTTCCACTCGACCGGGTCGATCGCGAAGACGTTGCGCGCACCGGAGATCACCGCGCCCTGCAGGGCCGCGGTGCCCACGCCGCCGACGCCGACGATCGCGACGTCCTCACCCGGGCGGACGTCGCCACTGCGGGTCGAGGAGCCGTAACCGGTGGGAATCCCGCAGCCGACGAGCGCCGCCACCTCGAACGGAATCGACTTGTCGATCTTCACCGCCGACGCCTCGTGCACCACCATGTACGGCGCGAACGTACCGAGCAGCGTCATCGGGTAGACATTCTCACCTTCGGCGGTGTGAATACGGAACGTGTTGTCCGACACCGCCTCCCCCTGCAGGAGCATGGCACCCATGTCGCACAGGTTGGCCATGCCCGACTTACACGACGGACACTTTCCGCACGACGGGATGAAGGAGAGCACCACGTGATCGCCGACCTCGAAATCGGTGACCCCCTCGCCGATCTCCTCGACCACGCCGGACCCCTCATGACCGCCGAGAATCGGGAATCCGGCCATCGGGATGCCACCGGTCATCAGATGATGATCGGAGTGGCACATCCCGGCCGCTTCCATTCGGATCTTGATCTCGTGCGCCTTGGGATCCCCGATCTCGATCTCCTCGATCTGCCACGGCTTGTTCAGTTCCCGCAGCAGTGCACCTTTGGTCTTCACCCTCGAACCTCCACTCGTGCCGGCACGGCGTGGCGCATGCCACTCCATAGGCAGAATTGTAACGTGTTCCAGTTTTGGATAGTAACGTGTTCCAGTTTTCGGATCTGTGAATCCCGGACGGGCGAGCGCATCACCGACCGGCCGCCGACCACGAAGAAGACCCCGGCCGGAGGCGTCGTGCGTGTTGCACACCACCTCACGACCGGGGTCCACCCCGCGTTCATGGAAGGAGTCGGCTCAGTTGGCCAGACCGGCGTCCTTGCTGCCGTAGGTCGATCGCAGCGACGGCTTGACGACCTTGCCGCCGGCGTTGCGCGGCAATTCGTCAACGATGACGAGATCCTTGGGGTGCTTGAAACGGGCGAGGTTCTCGTTGAGGTACGGCTCGAGGTCGTCGAGGGTCAGATCGTCGACACCCTCGGCGAGCACGACGACGGCCACCGGCACCTCGCCCCACTTCTCGTGTGCGCGACCGATGATCGCCGCCTCGGCGATCTTCTCGTGGCCGAACAGCACGTTCTCGACCTCGGCGCAGTAGATGTTCTCTCCGCCGGAGATGATCATGTCCTTGGCGCGGTCCACGACGTAGAGGAAGCCCTCCTCGTCCTGACGCACGAGGTCTCCGGAATGGAACCAGCCACCGTGGAAGGCATCGGCGGTCCCCTGCGGATTCTGCCAGTAGCCGACCATCATGTTGGGCCCCCGATAGACAATCTCACCGACCTCGCCGGGGGCGACGTCGTTCATCTCCGGGTCGACGACGCGGGCGGTGACGGCCGGCACCACCTTGCCGATCGAACCGATCTTGCGCAGGGCATCCTTGCCCTCGAGGACACAGGTGATCGGCGACATCTCGGTCTGGCCGAACACCGCGACGTTCAACGCGTCCGGGAAGGTCTCGTTCATCGCGCGCAGCACCGTGTCCGACGCCGGGGCCGCACCCCAGCTGATGACCCGCAGCTTGAGATCGCGGGGCCGGGCCTGCTGCGCGGCGCACACCGCCTGCCATTGCGCGGGGACCAGGAAGATCGAGGTGGTGCCCTCCCGTTCAAGGGTGTCGAGCATGTCATCGGGGTCGAAGGCCCCGAGCGGGTGGATCACCGACAGCGCACCCATGTAGATCAGCGGCGCCATCGCGCCGAGTCCGGCGATGTGGAACATCGGCGCCACACACGAGCCCACGTCGTCGGGGCGGGTGCTCAGCGCCTGCAGGCAGGTGACGGCCTGCGCCTGCAGATTCTGGTGGGTGAGCATGGCGCCCTTGGGTTTTCCGGTGGTGCCCGAGGTGTACATGATCAATGCGACCGACTCCTCGGGCACGTCGATCTCGGGGAGATCCGACGAATCCTCGGCGACGAGGTCCTCGAACTTCAGGTGCGCGGGATTGTCGGTGTCGCCGACGACGATCGTCGCGTCGATCGCCCCGGTCGAGGCACTCACCGCGTCGGCCAGCGGCGCGAGAAGGGACTCGGTGACGATGATCTTGGCACCGGAATCGCTGACCAGGAACGCGATCTCCGCCGGGCTCATCCGGACGTTGACCGGCACCGGGATCGCACCGATCAGGTTGGCGCCCATCACCGCCTCGACATACTCGGAGCGGTTCAGCAGGACCAGCAGGATGCGGTCGCCGAAGCCCACGCCGCGGCGGCTCAGTGCGGCGGCGAACCCGCGCGTGCGTTCGTCGAGTTGCTTCCACGTGGTGACGTTGCCCAGGAACTTCAGGGCCGGTCCGTCGGGATTCATGAACGCGTGGCGGCGGACCTGGTTGTTCCAGTGGTTACGACGAGACCGGAGTGGTTCGGTGGTGAGGTCGGCGGTGTTGTCGATCGTGGCGGTCATCGGGCGTTCTCTCCTTGGTGTGCTTCGCGGATACGCTTGTGCGGCAATGGTGTTACGGGCGGGTCCTGAGCTCGGCGGCAGGCCCGAGGATCAGCTGCGTCGCCCGGTGAAGGCGGCGAGCGCCGCGCGGAACTCCGGCGACTGGAGCAACTCCGTCTGCCCGTCGAGTTCGCGCTCGATCGCGGGCTCGAAGCCGGGCATCGTGTGTGCGTCGAGGGCCGCCTTGGTCAGACGCACCGCCGAAGGCGACAGGCCCGCGAGTTTGTCGACCGCTGCGGCGACCTTCGCGTCGAGTGCCGCGCGGTCCTCGAGTACCTCGGTAACCAGCCCGGCGTCGTATGCCACAGGCGCCCGAAGCTTTTCGCCGAGCAGCGCCATCGCATTGGCGCGCGCCCGACCGACCGCGGCGGCCACCAGCATCGTGGCCCCGCCGTCGGGCATCAGACCGATGTTGATGAAGGCGAGCAGGAAGTACGACCGGGCGGTGGCATAGATCAGGTCGGCGCCCAGGGCCAGCGAGGCACCGATTCCCACCGCGGCCCCGTCGACCGAAGCAATGACCGGCACGGGTACTGCACGCAATGCGCGGGCCAGATCCGAGCCGGACGCGATGATCCCGTGCGCCTGCTCACGACCGAGTCCGTCGAGGCCACCCCCGTGAGCGATGGAGGCGACGTCGGCGCCGGTGCTGAAACTGCCTCCCGCCCCATCGATGACGACCACGCGAACCGACTCGTCGGCGGTCCACTTCGTCAATGCCTCGACGATGCGTCGATTGGCGTCGGTGTCGAGGGCGTTCATCCGCTCGGGCCGCGAGATCGTCAGCCGCGCCACGCCCCTGTCGTCGAGTGACTCGATCACGCCGGGAGCCTCCTGCGCCCCGCCGGCGACGTCGTCGATCGTCGTGTTCTCGCTCACCGCTCTCCTGACTCTCGCCGCGGCGCCGAACGTGGGCCGCAGGCCTCACGGTACACCATCATGAGATCTGAATCACGAGAATATCGATTAACATATATTTTATCAAAAAGCTCTTCAACAGCTCTTTTCCCACAATTTTCCGGGATCGACTCTGCGAATGGACCATCCGGCTACGCTGTCGACGTGACCATCCGGAGTACGCCCCGGCGGCGGCCGGTCGATCGCCGCAAACACCTCATCGAGGTGGCCGCGCGTGCCTTCAGCGATGGCGGCTATCACGCGGTCCGCCTCGACGACATCGCCGAGGCCGCGGACGTGTCGGCACCGGCGCTGTATCGCCACTTCCCCAACAAATACGCCCTGTTCGCCGAGGCCACCACGGTCTTGGCGGACCGTCTCGCCGCAGCCACCTCGGACGTCCCGTCCGAGACCGATCCACGCCGGGAGTTGCATGCACTGTTGGCAGCCATCGCGGCGACCTCGATCGAGAACCGGCGCACCGGCGGTCTCTATCGCTGGGAATCGCGGTATCTGAGCGGGGCCGACGCCGCGCACGTACGCGCGGTGGTGATCGCGCAGCATCGTCGTGTTCGGTCGGCGATCCTGCGCTCGCGCACCGACCTCGACCGCGACGACGCCAACACCCTCGCCGCGGCGATGACCAGTGTCGTGGCCAGCCCCGCCACCCATCGGGCCACCCTGCCGGCACCGCAGGTGCAACACCTGCTCTGCGATGCGGCGATGAGCCTGCTCGACCTCGATCTCCTCGAACCCGCCGCATCGGATCCCGTTACCGGACCCGGACTCTCCCCGACGGGCAGACGCGAGATCATCCTGTCCGAGTCGATCGCCCTGTTCGCCGTCCGCGGCTTCCACGACGTGACGATCGAGGAGATCGGGCAGGCCGCGGGCATCCCGGCCTCCGGGGTCTACCGGCATTTCACCAGCAAGGTGGCCATTCTGGAGGCAGCGTTCTGGCGAGCCTCCGACCGGACCACCGCCAGTATCGCCGACGCCCTCGCCGCGTCGCGGACGCCGGCCGACGCAGTGGCGCACATGGTGCGGCGCTACATCGACCTATGTTGTGCTGCACCGGAATTGATGACCGTCTACCTGTCCGAAGCGGGCCATCTCGAGGCCCGTACCCGGACCGCGCTGCGCACCCAGCAACGCCGCAACGTCGAGGAGTGGGCGGCCTGGGTGTGTCGGGCGCACCCCGAGGTCGACGCGAGCCGAGCGCGCTTCCTGGTCCATGCCGAACTGGCGGTCGTCGCCGATCTGGTTCGCGGCTCCCAGCCGCCCGCGCCGGCTCGCATCGACGCGATCGGTCGACGAATTCTCTTGACCCGGTGAGTTATTCGACGACCGTGAACCCCGCCAGCATCCAGCGTCCGTCCTGTTTGGTGAGCGTCACCAACACCCTGGACTGATACGGGATGCCCTGGGGCACCTCGCTCGTCAGCTCCGGTGAGGTGATGGTCTGATCCAGGCTGACGAGCACGACGGCGTTGTCGGCGCTCATCGACTCGATACCCCCGTGTGCGGCGGTGGCCTTGGAGACGCCCTTGGCGTTGGCGTTACCCGCTCGGGCGTCCTGCGAGGACGCGATGAACGTCTTGGCGAAGTCGGGGGTGGAGATCTGGCGGATACGCGCGTCGAGATCGCCGTAGTTCGATGAGTCGTAGGTGGTCAGCGTCGCGGCGTAGCTCTTGGCGGTGTCGATCACGGCCTTCCGGTCGGCATCGGACGGCCCGGCGGCCGCCGCACTGTCGGCGCTGTGCAGGCGGTAGGCCAGCACACCGGTGGACACGCCGAGTCCGACCACGAGCACGACAAGAACCGCAACCACCGCGAACAGACCACAACTCCCGGCGATCGTCATGCGTCGATGCCGTACGGGTCCCGACGTCGCAGCCGACTCGTCATCACCGAGTTTGCGCGGCACCCGATCCGGGTCCGACGAGCGGGCGGCCTTGCGCTCGGCGTCTGCGCGCAACCGCTCACGCTCGCGGCGATTGGCCTCGAGGAAGCCGTCGCCGTCGAGCGGTGTGGGTTCCGAGATCCCCGATCCGGCATGCTCGCCTGCTCCGACCGAGTCCTCGACCGCTCCTGCGGTGTCGACGTCTCCCCTGGTCGCACCCTCATCGCCATCGACGGCGAGCGCGCTCTCGTCCACCGGAGAACTCTGCGTGGATCGGCGTGCTGACTTGGGCATGGCCACCAATGTAGCGGCAGTATCTGTGGCGCCGGTCACGGGTAGACATATCAAACATATGATTCAGAGGCGGCCGTGCCGATCCACGGACGACGCACGCACCCGGATTCGACCCGGCGCCGGATGCGTGGCGCACTCACCTCGACGGTCTACGGTGGCACCAATGAAATCCAGCGCGACATCATCGGCACAGCCCTCGGCGTCCGAGCGTCCGGGTGGTCGCGCGGGCGGCGCCGACGACCGCGCCCGCCTGCGTCGACGACCGCAGCTGTCCGAGGAGGTCGCCGCGCACCTGCGGCATCTGATCATGACCGCGGACTTCCGGCCCGGCGAGTACATCCGCCTCGACGAGACCGCCGAGCGGCTCGGGGTGAGCGTCACGCCTGTCCGCGAAGCCCTGCTCACGCTGCGAGGGGAGGGAATGGTCAGCCTCGAGCCCCACCGCGGTTACCGGGTCTCCGATCTCGACCGCATCGACGTCGACGACCTCTTCTGGCTGCAGGGTGAAATCGCGGTGAAGCTCGCCCTGCGCACCGCCGAGGTGATCACCTCCGAGGAAATCGCCGACCTCGAATGGTGCAACCAGAAGTTGCGCTCGACCGTGGCCTCCGGCGACACAGCGGCCATCATCGACACGGAATTCGAGTTCCACCGGCGCCACAACGTGATCGCGGCCGGCAAGAAACTCGCCTGGTTCCTGCTCTCGGCGGCGCGCTACACCCCCACCCAGCTCTACGCCTCCGACCCGGAATGGGGCGAGGTCGCCGTGGACAGTCACGACCGACTGATCGCGGCCTACCGAGCCGGTGATCGCGACGAGGTGATCACACAGACTCGCCGCCAATTCGACGACGGCGCCGAGCGGCTGGTGAAACACCTTGAGCAGACCGGCATCTGGGACGACGTCGACAGCTGAATCGCGCTCGACGAAGGGTCAGACGCTACCCAGGTCCGCCGAGACCCACTGATCTGTCCGGACGGTCACGCGGGTCTGGCTACCGTGCTCGGCGGCGGCGAACTCGACATAGCCATCCACCTTCTCGGCCGGCAGATACCGCGCGGCCATCTCCACGAGGTCGGTACGCGTACCGGGCGCGGTATCGATCACCGGCCCGGACACCGCGACATACCGGATCGACGGGTCGAGACGCTCGACCATCAGCGAACACCGTCCGGCGGCGTCGAGCAGGCGCATCTTGCGTGAATCGGCTCCGGTCAGAAACCACAGGTCGCCGCCGGGGGTGTACTGGTACCAGATCGGCACCACCAGCGGAGCACGGTCGGCGCCTGCCTCGATCGACAGCGCCCCGATATGGGGTTCGGCCAGAAATGCTTGTCGTTCTTCGATACTCAGAGCCATGTCACCAGGGTAGGCGCAGGCGCCGACAGCGTTGCCGGAACTCGATCTCGGTGGGGCGGGCGGGGCTCGAACCCGCGACCTACGGATTATGAGTCCGCGGCTCTAACCGACTGAGCTACCGCCCCAGCGGGCACGTCGTGCCCGAGCAGCGACAATACCGCACGGTGCGGCAGCGCCGATCGCGCGCCGACCTGGCGCCTCGGGCGCAACCGACCGCGGTGCGCCCGGGCACTAGACTCGACGGCGTGCCTGACGCGGTAGCACCGACGACGCGTCCGGCGAGCTAACGAGAATCAGCAGAACAGGAGTGACGGCGCATGGCCGGGGTCGATGACGCAGGACCGGGGCGAGGGCTCCCCGAAAGCCTCGTCGACGTGGCCGCCCGGCGCATCCGCGACGCCATCTTGTCCGGGTCGTTGGCGCCGGGCGAGAAGATTGTCGAGGAGAATCTCTGCGCGAGTTTGGGTTTCAGCAGGGCGCCGATTCGAGAGGCGCTCCGTCTACTCGCACAGCAAGGCCTCGTCGAGCATCTGCCCCGCCGCGGCGCGCGGGTGGCCGAGTGGTCACCGCGAGACATTCTGCAGCTGTTTGAACTACGTCAGTTGCTCGAGCGCTTTGCCGTCGAATCGGCATTGCCGCTGGCCGATCCGCAGACCCAGTTGGCGCCGGTTCGCGCCGCGATCGAGCAACTCGAGAACGCCTCCGACGAGTTGGAGAAGGACGACGCCCACCGGCGTTTTCATGCTGCCGTCGTGGGACTCGCCGGCAACCGGCAGCTCGACATCGCCCTGGCGCCGATTCTGCTGAAGCTCCAGCTGCCGATGGCGGTCAACCTGCGCGCGGAGACCGCCGATCACGGTTCGCATGACGGGTTGCGCCGCCACCACGACATCCTCGCCGCACTCGAGGCCAACGACGTCGAGGCCACCGTGGCGGCACTGCGCGATCACGGCCATCTGCGGTACCTCGACCTGGTGGCCGCACTCGACGACGACGCCGCATCCGCCTGACGATCACCTCGCACGCGCCCCGACGCCCCTGCGGGTATGCCGTGTGTGACGCCGCCTAACACGAACGACACACAGTTGTTCTACGACGGCCATGATTCTGTCGACAATCGACGATATGAACATTGCACGCGAAGTCCGCGGGCCATACGGAGGCCCATCCATCGCAGATATCCTCGACAGCCACATCAGCGGCGGCGGATCGCCGACACGGACCGCCCGGCGGGTGGCCGATGCCATTGCCGCCCGCGGAGACGACGGAACCTGGATCTCGACGGTCTCCGGCGATGACCTCTTGCGCGCCGCCGCCGACCTCGAGGCACGCCCCGGTGCCCGCGCACTGCCCCTCTACGGAGTCCCGTTCGGGGTCAAGGACAGCATCGACGTCGCCGGGGTGCCGACGACACTGTCGTGCCCCGACTACGCCTACACACCCGACACGACCGCCCCTGCGGTGCAACGCCTGCTCGATGCCGGCGCCCTCTACGTCGGCAAGACCAACCTCGATCAGTTCGCCACCGGACTCAACGGCACGCGTACCCCGTATACGGTGCCGCGCAGCGTCTTCGGCAACGAGATGATCTCGGGTGGCTCGAGTTCCGGTTCCGCCCTCGCGGTGGCGCTCGGCGAGGTTCCGTTCGCTGTGGCGACGGACACCGCGGGCAGCGGTCGGGTGCCGGCGGCGCTCAACGGGATCGTCGGGTACAAGCCCTCGCGGGGATTGATCAGCGCGGTCGGACTCGTTCCGGCGTGTAAGTCGTTGGACTGCATCACCGTGATGGCCGGCGGCATCGACGACGTCGACCGCGTGATGGCGGTGATGACGGGCCGCGACGACGCCGACCCGTGGTCCCGCTCGCCCGGGCCGGACCACCGCGGTGGCCTCACCGTCGGGCTGCCGCCGATGTCGCAGCTGGAGTTCTTCGGCGACGACGCCCTGCGCGAGGCTCACCAGGCTTTCCGGGAACGACTCGCGCACATGCACTTCCCGGTTCCCGTCACCATCGAGGAAATCTCTCTCGAACCATTCCTGGCCGCGGGCGAATTGCTCTACGCGGGTCCATGGGTCGCCGAACGACTCGTCGTCTTCGGAGAGTTCCTCGCCGACCATCCCGACTCGATCCATCCGGTCGTCCGCGAGATCCTCGAGGGCGCAACCGAGTACACCGCGGTCGATGCCTTCGCCGCGATGCAGCGACTCGCCGAACTGCGCGCCGAGGTCAGCCGGGTCTGGGACGTGATCGACGTCGTCGTCGTACCCACGATCGGCCGCACCTTCACCGTCGAGGAGGTACTCGCCCAACCCTTGGCG
The DNA here is from genome assembly GCF_002043085.1 of Gordonia sp. i37. NCBI lineage: Bacteria > Bacillati > Actinomycetota > Actinomycetes > Mycobacteriales > Gordoniaceae > Gordonia > Gordonia sp. i37. The sequence continues at coordinate 9,829 of NZ_MVPX01000290.1, forward strand.
ACCAACACCATGCTCGGCCACTACACGCACTTCGGCAATCTCCTCGACCTCACCGGAGTGGCTGTCCCACAAGGACTCACCGCCGACGGCCGACCGCACAGCGCCATGGTGCTCGGCAACGCCCTGCACGACGACGAGGTGTTGCAGATGGCGGCGAATCTCCTCGACGAGCCGCGTCATCACCCCGAGCAACAGCACCCCGAGCTCCATCAACCCGGGCATCGGCACCCCGAGCATCGGCACCCGGCCGACTCCGACTCGGACGCACTCACTCCCAGGCCGTAACCGACCGCCACCCCTTCGATCACACCCACCGGAGACCCCATGGCCGTGACCATCCCTGCCGCACCCGCCCCGATCGACCTCGATCTCGATCACACCGCACTGCTGATCATCGACATGCAACGCGACTTCCTGCTCCCCGGCGGTTTCGGGGAGTCTCTCGGCAACGATGTCACCTTGCTGCAGAAGGTGATCCCGCCGCTCGTCGACCTTCTCGCCGCGGCACGTCGAGTGGGCATGCCCGTCATCCACACCCGAGAAGGACACGAACCCGATCTCTCCGATTGCCCGCCGGCCAAGCTCCGACGTGGCGCGCCGAGCAAACGCATCGGTGACACCGGGGCGTTCGGCCGGATTCTGATCAGGGGCGAGTACGGACACGACATCATCGACGAACTCGCGCCCGCCGCAGGCGAAGTGGTGATCGACAAACCGGGTAAGGGCGCCTTCTACGCCACCGGCCTCGCAGAGACCCTGCAGGATCGCGGCATCACCTCACTGCTCGTCACCGGGGTCACCACCGAGGTCTGCGTCCACACCACCACACGCGAGGCCAACGACCGCGGCTACGAGTGCGTCGTCGTGTCCGACTGTGTCGGTTCGTATTTCCCCGAATTCCAGCGTGTCGGCCTGGAGATGATCACCGCCCAGGGCGGCATCTTCGGGTGGACCGCCCACAGCGCCGACGTCATCGCCACCCTGGGCGATCCCGACACCGACAACGCCGCTTCCTGATTCACCCCGCCCCTTCACCCCGGACACCGTCGTCCCCAGTTCCCTGTCCCCCGACACAACATTCGCCCGAGCATCCGAAGGAACCGCGATGAGCGCCACCGCCGAAACCACCTCCCCCGCCGCCGACCCGTCTCCGACACCGCACCCGCGGATCCCCTGGTGGACCCGTGGCGACACCAACGCGTTCTTCGGCCTGGGTTTCAACATCCTGGTCAACGTGCTGACCCTGACCGGCCTCATGATCGGTGTGGTCAAGATCCCCGCCGACGACGTCCTGGGGACGGTGCTCCCGGCCCTCGGCGTCGCGTTGATCCTCGGCAACGTCTACTACACGTTCCTGGCCCGCCGCTTGGCCGGTCGCGAAGGCCGTACCGACGTGACCGCGCTGCCGTACGGCCCGAGCGTGCCGCACATGTTCATCGTCGTCTTCGTCGTGATGTTGCCCGTCTATCTCAAGACCAAGGACGCGATGCAGGCCTGGGAGGCCGGTCTCGCGTGGGCGTTCATGATCGGCGTCATCGTCATGATCGGGGCGTTCGTCGGGCCCTACGTCCGAAAGCTGACCCCGCGCGCCGCGATGCTCGGCACCCTGGCCGGCATTTCGCTCACCTTCATCGCGATGCGCCCGGCCGGCCAGATGTGGGACGCCGCCTGGATCGGGCTGCCGGTGCTGGGCATCATCCTGATCGGTTTCTTCACCGATGTGCGGCTCCCCGGCAACATCCCCGTCGGCCTGGCCGCACTGTTGGTCGGTACGGCGATCGGCTGGATCGGTGGCTTCATGTCGGTACCCGACCTCAGCGCCGCGGTCTCCGACATCGCGGTCGGCATCCCCGATCAGCGCTTCGACATGCTGTTCTCCGGACTGGGACACCTTGCCCCGCTGCTCGGGACGGCGATTCCGTTGGGCGTCTACAACTTCACCGAGGCGATGAGCAATGTGGAGAGTGCCGCGGCGGCCGGCGACAGCTACAACCTGCGCAGTGTGCTGCTCGCCGACGGCGCCGGTGCGTGCATCGGTGCGGCGTTCGGGTCCCCGTTCCCGCCCGCGGTCTACATCGGTCATCCCGGCTGGAAGGATGCCGGCGGTCGGGCCGGGTACTCCCTGGCCAGTGGGCTCGCGATCGGTGTGTTGTGTTTCGCCGGGCTCTTCGGGGTGCTGGAGGCGTTGCTGCCGGTTCCGGCGATCGTCCCGATCCTGCTCTACATCGGCCTGCTCATCGGCGCCCAGGCGTTCCAGGCGGTGCCACGTCTGCACGCGGTCGCGGTGGTCGCCGCGATCCTGCCCAACCTCGCCCAGTGGGGCAGCGGGCTGATCGACAACGCCCTGTCCGCCGCGGGGACGACCGCCGACAAGGTCGGCGACGCCGCTCTCGGCAATGCCGGCCTGGTCTACAGCGGCCTGACCACGCTCGGCCAGGGTGCGGTACTCGTCGGACTGATCCTGGGCACCATCGTGACCTTCATCCTCGACAAGAAGTTCCACTACGCGGCGATCGCGTGCGGCGTCGGTGCCGTGCTGTCGTTCATCGGGCTCATCCACGCTCCGGAGGTCGCGTGGGCCGCCAATCCGGCTGTGGCCCTGGGTTACCTCTTCTTCGGCCTGATCTGTCTGGCCTACTGGTTCCTCCCGGGAGCCCGCACACCGGTGGTCGTCGACGAGGCCGATATCGTCGCCGGTCACTGAGAGCCCGGAGGACTGCTCGGGCGGCGCGAACTGGCGTTTTGTTCTTTGCCCGATCCATGCGCTAGAGTCAGCGTTCGGTTCTGATGCCGCCCCGACGGGGTGACAACGGCACCACCCGAGCAGTCCCCCATAGCTCAATTGGCAGAGCATTCGACTGTTAATCGAACGGTTACTGGTTCGAGTCCAGTTGGGGGAGCAAGAAAACCGCCTGGTCACAGGCGGTTTTTTGCTTTTCGCCTCACACCACGTGGGTCATCCCTGCCGGCGAGTCGGCCCCGGACAGCGCGAGCACCTCGTCGAACCCGGCGACGACGCTCTCGGCGAAGATCTCCGGTTCGGTGATCGACGCCGCATCGAAATTGATTCCCAGACAGGCAATGCCGTTGTGGGTGATCATCGTCGCCATCACCGCGCAGCCGGGCAGCGGGCCGAAGGGATACATCCGTTCCACCTTGGCGCCGGCGACGAAGGTCTCCCACGGGATACCCGGCACGTTGCTGGCCTGCAGGTCGTTACCGCTGGTGGCGCCGCTGAACTGTCCCAGCAGACGTCCCGGTATCCAAGCCAGTACCGGCCCCATGGTGTTGAACACGTCGACGGCGGGTTCGGTGCGTGCCGCTCGCACCTGCTCGCGGATCGTCAGCACCCGCTCGAAGGGGTCGGCGATGCCGACCGGACCGGCCAAGCGGCCCACCACAATACGATTGCCTCCCTCGGGGTCCTCGGGTCGACGCACCGAGATGGGAATCGCCACCGGGATTGCCTCGACCGGCCGGCCGAGGCGTTCGTGATAGATGCGGAATCCGCCGATCAGGCCGCCCAGGTACACGTCGTTGACCGAGGCACGCACCGCCGACCCGGCGGCCCGCAGATCGGCGAAGGGCACCTCGAACGCCGCGAACCGCCACGACAGACTGCGATGGGCCAGCAGCGGTGACCCGGGTGGGCTCACCAGACCGGCGACCCGCGGCACCGAACGTCCGTAGCGAAGTACCTTGCTCAACGCCCGTTTCGGGTCGACGAGTGCACGGGCACCGCTCACCACGACGTCGACACGATGCGGTACCCGCGCCACCTCGTCGCCGATCTGACGACGTAACACCTCCAGTGCCGAGACGTCGACCGGCGCGGGTTCGGGCGGCTGCGGCTTATCGGGTTTCGGCTCGCGGGTGGTCGAATGCAGTTGCGCCAGTGCGATGATCGCGCCGAGACCGTCGGTCAGCGCGTGGTGGCCCTTGAGGAAGTACGCCGCCTTGCCGTCGGGCAGACCCTCGATGAGATAGCCCTCCCACGGTGGCCGCGCCGGGCCGAGCGCGGTCATCGCCAATTGTTCACAGGTGGACAGCAATTCGCGCATCGAGCCGTCTCCTGCCAACCGTAGCCGGCGTACGTGATAGTGCAGGTCGAACTCGGGGTCGATCGCCCAGCTCGGTGTGCCGGTACCGAACGGCGAGTCGATCACCCGCTGCCGAAAGCGCGGTGCCATACGACTTCCCCACTCATGCGCGGCGATCAGCCGATCCCAGTCCGGCGCACGGTCGTAGATCTCCAGCATGCAGATCGTGCCACGCAGCCGGCGATCGCTGTCACCACGCCACATCACGGTGTCGACCGGGCTCATGTGGGGTTCGGTGCCCCAGTCGAGTGGGCGGTCCTCGCTCATCCGATCACTTCCTGGTCCGGTGCTGCACGGCCGTCCTCGCCATAGTCGACCGGCCAGTCGGCCAGCGTCGAGATGAATTGCTGCCGAACCTCTTCGGCGTGGCGCCCGATGTCGTCGGCGATCCACGACGAGGTGTCCACCGGCTCGAGCACCTTGACCTCCACCACCCCCGGCTTGATCAGCTGCGCCCCACGCCACATCAGCTCCCCCGTATTGCGCAACACCACCGGGACCACCGGTACCCCGGCCTGCATCGCGATGTGAAAGGGCCCCTTCTTGAACGGGCCGATTCGTGGTGTCGCCGAACGGGTTCCCTCGGGTGCGACGACCAACGAGGCGCCCTCGTCGCGGAGTTTCGCCACCGCGGGCGCGAGTTGCTCGATGGCCTTCCCGGCGTCGGCACGATCGATGAACACCACCCCGGCGGCGTCGAGGACCTGCCCGAAGACCGGCAGCCGGCCGATCTCCTTCTTCGCGACGCCCGTGGCATCGGAGCGAACCAGATGAATCATCACCGGCAGATCGAGTTTCGACTGATGGTTGAAGACGAAGACGCACGGGCGGGCCGACGTCAGATACTCTGCGCCACTGGTGACCTTGACACGCACCCCGGCCAGCGCGAGCCCGACGTCCATACCTCCGGACACCGCGGACTGCATCATCTCCGCCGACCGGTCCCGCCGCACCAGCCCACCGAGCACCCCGACCGCCGCCGAGGTGAGAAAGGTGCCGTAGAACGCGCCGGTGCGCACCGCCATCTCGAGTCGATTGTGGGTCGGGTTGCGCAGATCCAGGATCGGCCATCCCCGGGCTTGCGCCTCGGCGCGCAGGACATGTTTGGGCGACACCGCCGCCGGATGCCCCACCGACTCCAGGTACGGAATGTCCTCGTTGCCGTCGCTGTAGGCGAACGACGCGTCGAGATCCATATCGTGTTCTCGCGCCAGCGCACGCACCGCCGCCGCCTTACCCGGCCCCCACAATGGCCGGCCCACCACCCGACCGGTCACCACGCCGTCGATCACCTCCACGTCGGTGGCCAGGGCGTGATCGGCGTCGATCTCACGGGCGATCGGGGCGATCTGGAACCGCGTCGCCGACGACGCGATGACGATGCGGTGGCCCATCGCCCGATGGGCACGCAGGATCTGCCACATCTGCGGTCGCAGCTGCGCGGCCGTCTCGTGCTTGAACAGGCTCTCGCCCAACGCGAGTAGGTCCTCATAGGTCTTTCCGGCGAACGTCGGTCGGGTCGCGTCGAGCACCTCGGCGTAATCCTGCTCGGACTCGACGCCGCGCAGTCCGATGAGCAGGAAGTCGGCGAGTTCACCGAGTCCGAATTCCATGCTGCGCACCCGCGCCCCGATGATCGCGGTCGCCGAGAATCCCTCGATCAACGTGCCGTCGTAGTCGAAGAACGCCCCGATCTGTTTGCCGCGCTTGGCCGATCGGATCTCGGCGAGTCGCGCGGCGAGCGCGCTCACCGGATGCCCCCGGCCTGCTCGCCCTCGATCGCCGCGATCTTGGCCAGCCTTTCGCGCATCTCCTCGACCTCGTCGAGCCACGCCCGCCGCGCCACGGCGAGATCGACACCCCGCTCGGAGCCCTCCGCCGGGCTGATCAGATGACGGTTCTCGGCAAGACGGAATGCAGCGTCGTACAGCTCGGTCGACACCGAGTCCTTGCTGCGGATCACCGCCTGCAATTCCAGCTGGCGGCCGAGTCCGAGACAGTCGGCGAGCACCTGCTCCTTGTCGATGGGCGCGTCGTCGAGGGCGACGAGTCGTTGCGCGACAACGAGTTGCGCGTCGAAGAACGTCTGCAGTGTGCGCCGGGCGAACAGCGCACCGGACGTGGCGAGCAGGGTCTGGTGGATCCATTCCGGGGTCGGTGGGGGTCTCGCGCCACTCGGGTGCGATGAGATCCAATTCTGCGCCGAGTCGGTGCAAGAACACCTCTTTGGTGGGAAAGAAGAACTCGAACTTCAGCAGATCGCGGATGCGCAATGCTTCCTGCTGCGACGCAGCCAGCATCGCATCCACATCGGCCTCGAGATCGCCACGATCGGCGGCCACCAACGCCATCTCGACGATGGCACGGTCGACGAAGTGGTGCAGGGCGCCGTTGCGGTAGTACGCGGCGACGGCATGATTGCCGGGTGCGATCGACCAGACGGTGTCGGTGCCGCCGTCGAAGCGGGTGAGCACACCCGCGGTGGTGAGCTCGCGCAGGGTCGAGAGCAAACCGAGGCCGCGGCACAATTGTGCGTCCGGACCGGGCAGCCCCCGGCGGTCGATGTAGTCCAGCAGCGGCTCGAGGATCTCCTCGATCTCGCCGGCGGTGTAGGCGCGCTCGCCCGCGCCCAGCAGTGCGAAACCCGCCAAGGACGTTGCCGAAATCGGTGTGGCGGCGTTGATCTCGTCCATCACCCGGAACGCGATCTTGTCCAGTGCCGCCGGATCGTCCCCACCCTCGACGATGGCCTCCCGCAGCGAGAAGGGCGTCCCGAAGCGTACCCGCGCCTCACCGAGGTGGGTGCGTTGAGCCTTGGCGTACTTCAGCAGCCAGGTGACGTCCTCGGGCTTCTTCGCACCACCGGCCGATTCCCGTGCCATCGCCGCGATCTCGTGGAGTTGGTCGTAGACGATCGAGGTCGGCACCACCATCATGTCGGCGTCGTCGAGCTGTTCGATCGCATCGACCACATACGACAGCAGGCCGAGTTTCGGTGGGCGGAGTTTGCCGGTTCGGCTGCGGCCGCCCTCGATGTACCACTCGAGATTGAAGCGCTTGTCGACGATGAACGACAGATACGAGCGCATCGCGAACTTGTAGACCGGGTCGCCGCCGAACTTGCGCCGGATGAAGATCACTCCCGCGCGGCGAGCCACCGGCGCAATCGGCCAGATCGCGAGATTGTTGCCACCGAGGACCAGATTCGGCGGGAAGTCATGGCTACGAAGGACTTCCGAGAGCACCAAGGTGTCGACGTAGGAACGGTGCGAGGGCAGGAAGATCAGACCGTGGCTCTTGTTCAGCGTGCGCAGCCGACCGAGGGTGTCCAGATCGACCGACACCGTCCACGCGCGCTCGTAGAGCGCGCGGAACGTGGAGGAGAACACGTCGTCCATGAGCCGGCTCTGGGTGGCCACGAAGGCCGACATCTTGTCGGTGGCCTCAGCCATCACCGCGGCCACCGGCCGGCCGAGGTCGGCGGCAAGTTTGGCGGCGTTGTCACGGAAGCGTGCCGAGGAACCGATCTGTTCGGCCACCAGCCGCGGCACCTTGTATCGGTCACCGACGATCTGGCGTTCGGCCCGTTCGGCCGACAACGCCGCCTGTACCCCCACGAATGCGGTGAAGGCCTCCCCCTCCGCCGACGACTGCTCATGCCTGGCACGCAGATCGGCGACGGTGGCCGCCTCGCCGACGGCCACCCGCACCCGATCGGGTCGGCGTTTCTTGATCGCGTTCTGCCGGAAGGCCGGCGGTCGCCGCGGATTCGACAGCACGAGAACGTCGGCCACCGACACCCGTCGCTCCCCCTTGCGGACCGGGGGAAGCCACACCACGCGTGCGGGGATGAGCGCGGTCTCGGGTTCGAGGTTCTCGGCATCGATCTCGTCGAGGGTCCGCAACAATGCGTCGGGATATGCGGTCTGCGCCCACTCCGCCACCACCTGCCGCTCGCACGGCGTCCCGACCTCCGCGAGCACGATGTCTGTCAACGACCGCCACCTCTCCTCATCCCGGCGACTCCGGGCAACGGCCATTGTGGCCCACAACACACCGCACGCTCAGCTGAACGCCGGGAATCGCCTCGTGTCGCCGTCCGACTCGGCCCGGGCAGGCCTGCCGGGCCCAAAGGCCCGACTTGGCGGCCCAAGGTCCCGATCTCACGCAAACACCCCGTCACCGCGGGCGCCGAAGCGTAGCGTTCCCGACATGAACGCAATGTGGGTGATGCCGGCCGTCGCACTGGTTTCCTGCGTGATCATCGGCATCGGATTCGCGATCGGGATTCCCGGCAGAAAAGACTGACCAGGCCAGAACCAACTGACGTTGAGCCCGGACCGGTGATGACATCGGTTCGGGCTCAACGTGTTTGCGTACGGCCGCTGCCCCTGCACGCCTCCTTGGGCCCATCGATGCATGAACCCGCCACCGGAGTGTGAGACACCTCACCTGCGCTCATTGCGAGTGAAACACCGCGCTCACTGCCCATTCGGACAGGTATGCCCCCATACTTCTGTGCATCGTCCACGAAGTACCGAGGGAGGCGACCATGACTGCGACCGCCGATCACATCTGGGGGCGTCCGCGCCCGATCCCCGACCGCTGCTCGGGCATCCACACCTACGCGGGTGGCTGCGTCTACAACGCCGACGACCCGCACCGACCGATGTATCCGGCCGAATTGCGTCCGGGTATCCGTTCCGAAGCGGCCTGAGCGCACTGCTCGGCACAGGCCTCGGTCAGCCGACGCCCTGGGTGGGGTCGACGGCCTGCTCGAGCAGACTGCGGCGATAGGCCTCGAGTGCGACGAGATCACCGAAGACGGCGTTGTACGCGTCGGGGTCCTCGCTGGGCGCCATCCGCCGCAGGCGTGACTTGATGTCGGCGATCTGCGCACCGACCCACACCTCCTGCAAGCGGGCGAGCACGCTGTTGACGTAGCGCGGGATGTTGTCCTCGGTCACGCTCATCGGCTCCACGGCGAGTTCGGTGACCATCGGTGAGAGCACCGGGTCGTCGACCTCGTGGTTCACCGCGTCCACCCATTGCGCGCCACCCATGCCCGACGACGTGCCGCCGAGGTCGGCCATCGCCTGGCGCAACCGCATGTAGATCGGCTCGGTGAAGCACTCGGACGGAAGCGAGTCGAACACCGTCCCGGCGATCGCCGGATACTGCAGCGCCGCCTTCAACGCCTCGCGTTGCGGCCAGAGCCGCGGGTCGTCGGGGCGGGGACGCGCCGACCCCGGGTCTTTCGCCGCCTCGGGTCGGTCGCGTCGCATCCCCGAAGCCCCGGATGTCTGTGCGCGGCCGGTGGCGCGGTTGTGCCGGGCGGCTTCCTCACGGACCCGGGCGAGCACCTGCGGCACCTCTTCCCAGCCCACCCAGCCGGCGAGTTGACGTGCGTACTCGTCGCGCAGCGCAACGTCTTTGATGCGGGCCACCACCGGCACCGCTTCACGCAGCGCATGCACCCTGCCCTCGGCGGTGTCGAGATCGTGCGCGGCGATCAGTGTCTTGATCGCGAACTGGAACATCGGGATTCGGCGGGCGATCAGGTCGCGTACTGCGGCCTCGCCCCGCTCCTGCCGCAGTTCACACGGATCCATGCCGTCGGGGGCGATCGCCACGAAGGTCTGCCCGGCGATCGACTGTTCTCCTTCGAAAGCCTTGAGCGCAGCCGCTTTTCCCGCGTCGTCGCCGTCGAAGGTGTAGATCACCTCGCCACGGAAGTACGAGTCGTCCATCATCAGCCTGCGCACCAGCGCCAGATGATCCTCACCGAAGGCCGTCCCGCACGAGGCGACCGCCGTGGTCACCCCGGACAGATGCATCGCCATCACGTCGGTATACCCCTCGACGATGACCACCTGATGGCCCTTGGCGATGTTCTTCTTCGCCAGATCCAGACCGAACAGCACCTGAGACTTCTTGTACAGCATGGTCTCCGGGGTGTTCATGTACTTGCCGAGGTTGTCGTCGTCGAAGAGTTTTCGCGCTCCGAAGCCGATGATGTCGCCGCCGAGATTGCGGATCGGCCAGAGCAGCCGCCGATGGAACCGGTCGATCGGCCCCTTGCGGCCCTCCTTCGACAGTCCCGCCTCACGGAGCTCGTCGAAATCGAAGCCCTGACCGAGCAGGTGTTTGGTCATCGTGTCCCAGCCGGCCGGGGCATACCCACAGCCGAACTGCGCTGCCGCGGCCGCGTCGAAGTTGCGTTCGGTCAGATAGTCGCGCGCGATCTGCGCTTCGGGTGAGCGCAGTTGCTCGACGTAGAACTTGTGTGCCGCGGCATTCGCGGCGGCCAGGCGGGCCCGGGTGCCGCGATCACGCGCGACACTCGGTCCGCCGCCCTCGTAGTGGATTTGATAGCCGATCCGGTCGGCGAGCTGCTCGACGGCTTCGACGAAGCCGATGTGTTCTTGCTTCTGCAGGAAGCTGTAGACGTCGCCGCCCTCGCCGCACCCGAAACAGTGGAAATGGCCGTGCACCGGGCGGACGTGGAACGACGGGGTCTTCTCGTCGTGAAAGGGACACAGGCCCTTGAGCCGATCGGGACCGGCCTGGCGCAATGCCACGTACTCGCCGATGATGTCCTCGATGCGGGTCTGCTCACGGATTGCCGTGATGTCGCGATCGGGGATTCGGCCTGCCACTTCGACCAGTGTAGTGACCGCGACCGGGGTGATCGCGACCGACGTGACCGGCGAGGAGGAACCGCCCTCAATTCCCCGAATCGATCTTCGCCGAAGCCGCCGTGGTCGACGCGCCCGATCCGGCCGAGTCAGCCTGCGCGCGATCGCTCGTCGCCGCTGTCGAGGATGCCGTTGATGATGTGGTCACCGACGGCGAGATCGCAGGTGGCACGGCGGCCACGGACGACGGCGCGGCCGTGGTCGGTGCGGTTGCTGCGGGCGTCGGACTGGTGGTTGTCGGGCTGGTGGTTGTCGGACTGGTGGACATCGGGGCAGGTGTTGTACTCGACGAGGCCACCTCCGGGACCGGTGCGGTCGTGGGGGCGACCGCCGCCGCGAGCCGGGACTCCGTCGCGGGGGTCACGAGCCCCGTCGAAGCTGTCTGACTCTGCGTCGTAGACGTCGTCTGACTCTGCGTCGTAGACGCGGCGGCGGTGTAGGCGTTCGCTGCCGCCTGGGTCGACGGTCGCGTGTAGGCGCTGTCGACGATCGGCTTCCATTGTGCGTTGAGTTCATCGGCGACCGAGGTCAGCCCGAGCCAGCGCAGCGGATCGAGCAGCGGCAGATCTGCGGTCGGCGCCATGACATACGTCATATTCCCGTCGGTCCAGGTGATGTCGTTCGGGTCATCGGGATTCATCGAGAAATACGCGGTGGGGTGAATGAACATCATCCCGGCGATGGCATTCGCGACGGCGAGGGGATTCGGGTCGGAGGGCCAATCGGCCCAGCCGTCGTATTCTTTCCAGAATTCCGTGACGTGATAGGGCGTGGTGGTCGGTACCTTCGGCAACCACCAGGGGCCGTACGTATTCTCGGGATCGCCCACGAGAAGGAACGACGTGGTCGCCGGCGGGGCGTAGGAATCGGCATCGGCACTCAGGTTGCGCAACCAGAATCCTGCGACCTGCGCACCTTGCGAATATGCGAAAACCAGAATGGGGTGGTGTGCGTCGGCGATGTCGGCGCCGTTGGCCCGCAGAGTCGCGTCCAGGGAGTCCGCACCCAGCGAGATGGGACCGAATTCGCCTGGAAAACCGAACAAATGCGAAGGGTCCGGCGACGCCGAGGTCGGCACCTGCCGGCACTCGGCACCGGCCGCGCTGCACCGTCCCTGAAAGAGCATCGCCATCGCATCGATCAGATTGAAATCCAATGGCTCGATGGTGTAGATCTCCGTGCCGGATCCCGACGACGGGAATACCGATGCGCGCGCCATGGCATTCGGAAACGCCGGGACGAACACCGCGGGAACAACGAGCATGGCGCAGGCGATGATCATTCCGAGCAGGCTGCGCCGAACATGCACCATCACGGGTGTCCTTTCATGGCCCCCGTCGAGATGAGTGGACTCTCATCTATTTCAAGGACGCCCTCATAGTGACGCTCTGAGCATAGAAAATGCTCGGTTCCACGTACAGATGGTTTTCGGGAAAAGGCACCAACAATATTGTTGTGAAAACGGCGCGGTTGCACGGCGCCGCGTTGTCAATGCACCACAATGCGTCACACCATCACGCATTTCCGGCGCCGGACCGACCGCCGAACGACCCACCATGCTCGGCGTCCACGGCTACGGTCGGGGGTGAACGGTCGCCTCCCGCGCCCGCCACGACCCACCAGAGCCCACAGAGGAGTTCTCCCGTGACACAGCAGCCGGACGGAGCCCCTTCGAGCATCGCGGAGCAGGCTCGCCTGACCAGCGGCCACGATTTCTGGACCACCGAGTCCGTCGGCGACGTGCCCTCGATCCTGATGACCGACGGACCCCATGGGCTGCGCAAACAGGACGGCCCGACCGACCATCTGGGAATCTCCGGCAGTGTGCCCGCAACGTGTTTTCCGCCGGCTGTCGGACTGGCCCAGACGTGGAGTCCCGCCTTGGCGCGACGCGTCGGCGCGGCCATCGCCGACGAGGCACGCGCACAGTCTGTCGGTGTGGTGCTCGGGCCGGGCGTCAATCTGAAGCGGTCGGTGCGCGGCGGTCGCAACTTCGAGTACTTCTCCGAGGATCCTCACCTCACCGCTGAGCTCGGCGGTGCGTGGGTTCACGGTCTGCAGGCTCGTGGCGTGGGCGCGTCCCTGAAGCATTTCGCGGTGAACAACCAGGAGACCGACCGGATGCGCATCAGCGCCGACGTCGACGAGCGCACGCTCCACGAGTTGTATCTGCGTGCGTTCCGGACGATCGTCACCCGACAGCAGCCGTGGACGGTGATGTGCTCCTACAACCGGATCAACGGCGTCCACGCCT
>NZ_MVPX01000291.1:0-19712 GCF_002043085.1 Gordonia sp. i37
CCCGCAGCCGATGCGGCGGTGGCCGAGGCCGTCGCGAACGGCCGCCTCGCTCCCGAGGCGTTGAGGTCGGCGGCCGTCCGTGTCGCCGCGCTTGCGCGCACCGCTGCCGCGCGCGCCCCGAGAGCGCCCGAAACCCCCGATCTCGACGCGCATCACGCTTTGGCACGTGAGGTCGCCGGTCGCGCAATCGTGTTGTTACGCAACGACGACGACCTCTTGCCCCTCACCCCGACCGCGGATCTGGCCGTCATCGGCGAACTCGCAGCGCACCCGCGATATCAGGGTGGCGGATCATCGCATGTGCACGCCACCCGCGTCGACGTCCCTCTCGAGGAGATCCGCGCCCGCGCCGGGGCCGGCGTCGGATTCGCTGCCGGATACCGCATCGGTGCCGAAACCGACACCGACGCCACATTGCTCGAGGAGGCGGTCTCGGTGGTTCGAGCCGCGTCGGCGGTGGTGCTGTTTCTCGGACTCGCCGACGAGCAGGAATCCGAGGGGTTCGATCGGGCCGACATCGAGTTACCGCCTGCCCAACTCGCCCTGGCCGAGACGATCGTCGCCGCCAATCGGCGCACCGTGATCGTCCTGGCGCACGGCGGGGTGCTGCGGCTGTCGCCGTTGACGGCTCCGGCGCTCCTCGACGGTGCACTACTGGGCCAGGCGGGGGGCGCCGCGATCGCCGACGTGCTGTTCGGTGACGTCAATCCCTCGGGCCGACTGGCCGAGACGGTTCCCGAGCGTCTGTCCGATACCCCTGATCATCTGTCGTTTCCCGGCGAATTCGGGCACGTGATCTACGGCGAGGGCGTGTTCATCGGCTACCGCTGGTACGACGCACGTGAGTTGCCGGTGACGTTTCCCTTCGGACACGGCTTGTCCTACACCACCTTCGAGTACCGGGACCTCGAGGTGCACACCACCGACGACGGCGGCCTGCGGGTGGCGGCGACGATCACCAACGCCGGCGCACGGACCGGACGTGAGGTGGTACAGGTCTACCTCGGCGCTGCCACCTCCGCGCCGGCGACCGGGCCGACCCCCGTCACCATGCCGACCCCGGTGACCGCGCCGCGTGAACTCAAGGCGTTCACCGACATCGACCTCGATCCGGGCTGCAGCGCGCGGGTCGAGATGACGGTGACGGCCGACGACCTGTCCCGATGGGATCTCCGGACACACTTGTTCGTGGTCCGGTCCGGGCGGTACGCGGTGTCGGTGGGGGCCTCCAGCCGCGACATCCGGCTGACCGCCGAGGTCGACGTCGTCGGTGACGACACCACCGGTGACCTCACGTTGGAATCGAGCATCGCCGAGGTGTTGGCCGATCCGGTTGCGGCCGAGGCGATGACGAAGATCACCGACGCCCTGACCGATGGCGCCGACACCGGCGAGGGCATGGACCTGGCGACCATCATGGGCTCGGTCCCGGTGGGCCGGATCGTCGACTTCTCCGCCGGGGCGCTACCCCGAGAGGTGCTGCAGGACATCCTGGATCGGGCCAACGCCGCGCGATGAACCCGGCGCCCGGCCCGAGTGATCTGCGGCGCCGCGCCCGACCACTCAGCCCAGATGTGCCTGCGCGCCCGAGTTCTGCTTGTCCATCCGTTCGAGCCTGCCCTCGGTCATCGACGCGATCTGGTCGACGATGACCCGTTTGCGGGCAGTGTCGTCGGCGGCGTGTTCCCAGCTGGGGACGAACACCGGGTCGAGACCTCCGGGCGCCGCGGCGCTGAGCCACTCGCCGACGCGGTGGATGCGTTCGCGCTGCCGGGCCTGATGGGTCTTGTGCCGCACGTTGGAGAAGATGAACCGCAGCGCAAGGGTTTTCAGGATCGCCACCTCGGCGGCGATGAGCGGCGGCACGGACAGGTCGGCGTCGTACCGGGACAGCGACCGCCCGCCCACCACTTCGCGGGTGCCGGTGATCGCGGCCGAGGCGAACCGGCCGATGAGTTCGCTGGTGAGCCGCTTGAGCCGGACCGACGCGTCCAGACTGCCGTCGAACACCCCGACCGCACGCACGATATCCATGCGCGAGAGTCGTTGTGCGGCATCGATCAACGGTTCGGGCTCGAGACCCGGGAACTCCTTGATCCCGATGTCGGCGAGCGTGCGCTGGTCGTCGGGATCGGCGAGCGTGCGCAGATCGATGCGGTTGGCGATGACACCGTCCTCGAGGTCGTGGACCGAGTAGGCGACGTCGTCGGACCAGTCCATCACCTGCGCCTCGATGCACTGCCGATCGCCCGGCGCCTCGCGTCGGACCCAATCCAGAGCCGCGGCGTCGTCGGCGTAGGCGCCGAACTTCACATTCGGCGGCCGGCGGGTCCACGGATACTTCAGGGTCGCATCGAGAGAGGCGCGGGTCAGGTTGAGCCCGGCACTGCGGCCCTGGTCGTCGAGCAACTTCGGTTCGAGCCGGGTGAGGATTCGCAGATTCTGCGCGTTGCCCTCGAATCCGCCGATGTCGGAAGCGAATTCGTTGAGTGCACGCTCACCGTTGTGCCCGTAGGGGGGATGGCCGATGTCGTGGGCGAGGCCGGCCAATTCCACCAGGTCCGGTTCGCAGCCGAGGCCGATCGCGATCCCGCGGCCGATCTGCCCGACCTCGAGCGAATGGGTCAGACGGGTACGCGGCGTGTCGCCCTCGCGCGGGCCGACGACCTGGGTCTTGTCGGCGAGGCGACGCAAGGCAGCCGAATGCAGTACGCGCGCACGGTCGCGCGCGTACTCACTGCGGTGGTCGGTCCGGGTTCCGGGCAGGCTCGCGACCTTGGCGCCCTCGGGCACCATCCGCTCGGTGGCCTCGTCGCCGTAGAACGCCGTCGGGGGAATCCCGGATTGGGACCCCCCGGACCGTCCCGTCGGAGGGCGGTCAGTCAAGCACCCAACCCCGGGCGACGGCGAAGTCGGTGATCCGGCTGCGGATCGCGACGATCTGCGCGGCCGTGAGGTCGTCGGAGGAATCGAGCAGCAGTTCGGTCACCTCTTCGGTGAACGCGGCCGCATCCAACGATCCGCCACCGCCGGCGCGCGGACGGCGCGGACGATCCCGATCGCCACCATGCGAACGGCCATGGTCGTCGCGGCGATGGTCGTCACGTCGGTGATCATCGCGTCGGTGATCGTCACGGCGCGGCGGCCGTCCACCGCCGGACTCCTCGGCCGGAGCGGCCTCGGTGACCGCGACGTTGATCGCCTTGGAACCACGGTCGGTCTCTTCGACATCGAAGGAGACCTTGGCGCCCGGCTTCAGGTCGTTCTCGTCGATGTCGATGTCATTGATGTGCAAGAACACATCTGCCCCACCGGATTCCGGGGCCAAGAACCCGAATCCACGGTTGGTGTCGTAATGGACGACCTTGCCACTGACTGCCACGATTGCACTCACTCTCTACTGATCGCTGCGGCGGACCCCATGCCCGAACCTCGCGACTCCGTCCCCAATTGTGACAGACAGCCGCAGGTCAGGCCCAATCGAAAGCGGTTCGCCGATCAGGAGCCGAGGAGTTTGCCACCCAGATACTCGGCCACCTTGTCCAGGGCGACCCGCTCCTGGCTCATGGTGTCGCGCTCGCGGATGGTGACCGCGTGATCGTCGAGGGTGTCGAAGTCCACGGTCACACAGAACGGCGTGCCGATCTCGTCCTGGCGCCGGTAACGCTTGCCGATGCCCTGCGCATCGTCGAATTCGACGTTCCAGTTCTTGCGCAGCTCGGTGGCGAGATCCTTGGCCTTCGGCGAGAGTTTCTCGTTGCGCGACAGCGGCAGCACGGCCACCTTGACCGGGGCCAAACGGCGGTCGAGACGCAGCACCGTGCGGGTGTCGGTGCCGCCCTTGGCATTCGGCACCTCCTCCTCGGTGAGGGCGTCGCACAGAAACGCCATCACCGACCGGGTCAGTCCGGCTGCCGGCTCGATGACGTAGGGCGTGTAGCGCTCGCCGGAGGCCTGGTCGAAGAACGACAGGTCCTCACCGGAGGCCTTCGAATGCGTGGAGAGGTCGAAGTCGGTGCGGTTGGCGACGCCTTCGAGTTCACCCCACGGGTTACCGGAGAAACCGAACTTGTACTCGACGTCGACGGTGCGCTTGGAGTAGTGCGAGAGCTTCTCCTGCGCGTGCTCATAGAGCCGCAGGTTCTCCGGGTCGATCCCGAGGTCGACGTACCAGTTGAATCGCTGATCGATCCAGTACTGATGCCACTGCTCGTCCTCGCCGGGCTTGACGAAGAACTCCATCTCCATCTGCTCGAACTCACGGGTGCGGAAGATGAAGTTGCCGGGGGTGATCTCATTGCGGAAGCTCTTGCCGATCTGGGCGATGCCGAACGGCGGCTTCTTCCGCGACGTCGTCATGACGTTCTTGAAGTTGACGAAGATGCCCTGCGCGGTCTCCGGCCGCAGATAGTGCAGCCCCTCCTCGTCGTCGACCGGGCCGAGGTAGGTCTTCATCAGACCGCTGAATGCCTTGGGCTCGGTCCACTTTCCGGGCTGGCCGGTCTCGGGGTCGTTGATGTCGGCGAGGCCGTTCTCCGGCGGGTGGCCGTGTTTGATCTCGTAGGCCTCGATGAGGTGATCGGCCCGATACCGCTTGTGGGTGTAGAGCGACTCGACCAGTGGGTCGGTGAACACCTCGACGTGACCGGAGGCCTCCCACACCTGCCGCGGCAGGATCACCGACGAGTCGAGGCCCACCACGTCGTCTCGGGAGGTGACCATGGTGCGCCACCACTGCCGCTTGATGTTCTCCTTGAGCTCCACACCGAGCGGCCCGTAGTCCCACGCCGAGCGCGTTCCACCGTAGATCTCACCACTCGGGTAGACCAGACCGCGCCGCTTGGCGAGGTTGACGACGGCTTCGACTTTGGACGGGGCGGCGGCCACGATGAATCGCACTCCACAGACGTTGGGACAGGGTCACGCCACCGGCACCTTCGATGACGGCAACCCCTACAGGGTAGCCGCCGATCACAAGCGGAGAACAATCGCGGATCCGCCCGGCGGTCCCGACCCGAGGACCACGCCGCCGCGCGCCGGCTCACACCAGCGGCCGACCCAGTCGATGCCGTATCCGCGTGTCCCAGAGCAAGAGCCGAAATCCCAACTGGGAGCGCCAGCGGGGCCGTCGACGTTCCGCGGCGACGCAGCGCGCGATGTAGTCGTCGAACCAGCGCTGGTCGTCGGCGGTCCATTCCACGCGCAGCGCGGTCCGGAACGCCGGCGGCAGATAGCCGATCGTGCGCCGGTATTTGACCGGGCCGTACCGGCGTTGCACCCACTGCGGTGCGTACCCGAAGCGGGCGATCGACAGGAGGAACTCGCGCACCTCGTCGCTGATCGAGATCTCGGCCACCCGCCGATCCCAGTACTCGTCGAAGGCGTCGCGGTCGGCGGGCCAGCTCTCGGCAGGCATCTGCAAGGTGGTGCCGCACACCATTCCCTGGCGGTAGAACTCGTCGCGGAGGTCACCGGACAGCGGCCCGTACACCCGCTCGTAGATGTCCTCGAGACCGACGTAGAGACACGCCGCCACCCAGAGCTGCAGGTGCCGATTCATGGCGTCGTACTCGACCGGACTGTCCGGCGCGGACCGGACCTGCGCGTGCTGGCCATTGACCGCACGCCGAAATCGGCGCCGGTCGTCAGCGTCGCCGAGGATGGCGACGGCCAGATATGACGCGGTCGTGCGCGCCCGCTTGACCGGATGCCGATCGAGCCGCCCATTGTCGACGGTGCTGTGCGCGACGCCGTAACCGACCGCGGGATCGGCGAGCTGCATGATCACGTTCGCAGTGCTCATGGTGTTGCCCATCGCCATCAACGAGCGGGCGAACAAACTCGCGTCGAGTGCGTCGAGTTGCGCACGGGACACCCTCGTACGATGCGGCTCATCCTCATCGGTCATCTCGAAGCCCTCCCACTCTGAACCGCCACATTCTGGCAACATACGTTTCCAGACTAGCGGGTATGCCTCTCGGTATGTGGTGGTCGTCGGCAACGCTCATCCCAAATGACAACGACTTCCCATAAGATGGTCGACATGGACACCCACCGACCCTGCGACGCCCTCACCGAGCGCACCGACGCGCAGGCCCGTGAGGCCGCCAGTGACCTCCTCCGTGCGCTGGCCGCGCCGACCCGGATCGCCATCGTGTTGTCCCTGCAGGAGAGCGCCAAATGCGTCCACGAGCTCGTCGGCGGACTCGGGCTGAGCCAACCTCTCGTCAGTCAGCACCTCCGGGTGCTCAAGGACGCCGGCGTGGTGCGCGGGCACCGCAACGGGCGCGAGATCATGTATGAACTCATCGACGATCACCTCGCGCACATCGTGACCGACGCCCTGGTCCACGCCACCGAATCGTCGGTCGAGACCGAGTCGGCCGGCGACCCCGAATCGGTTGGCGCCACCGGCGACCCGGCTGATCCGGTGGCGCAGGACCGAACCGGAGCCGCCTCGTGAGCAGCCGATCGGCCGCGGGACCCGTCACCGGCATCCGCTCCACCCGGCAGCGTGCGGCCATCGCCGACGCCCTGGCCGACAGCGAGGACTTCCGGTCCGCGCAGGAACTCCACGAACAACTCAAGGCCCGTGGCGAGTCGATCGGACTGACCACGGTCTACCGCAACCTGCAGGCCTTGTCGCAGTCCGGACAGATCGACGCGCTGTGGGACGGGACGGGTGAGACCCGCTATCGCAACTGCTCGTCCGGTCACCACCACCATCTGGTCTGCCGGGAGTGCGGCACCACCGTGGAGGTCCAGGCCGACCCCGTCGAACGCTGGGCCGCGACGGTCGCCGAGGAACACGGATTCACCGACATCCACCACACCGTCGAGGTCTTCGGGCGGTGCGCGCAGTGCCAGGCCCGTCGTCAGGAAATGGCGCCGCCGACCAGATGACCGGCGACGTCGGCGCCGGTCACCAGCACCAGATGCAGCATGGTCAGCAGCGCCATGTCAGCGAGGCCACCGATCGGAAACGTGTAGTAGAGCAACACGTCGGTGGTCACGCCCTCCGGGTCGCTGCGTCGTAGACTGCCGAAACTGAGCTTCGCGTCGTGGGTTTCGACGTCGTCGCGTAGTTCCGGGGTGTTGGGCAGATTCACCGCGATCAGTTGCGTGACACTGAGGACCTCGAGGTTCTCGGCGATGTCGACCACGCGGATCGAGGCGCGGGTGCGTCCCACCCGGACGACCACCGAGTCGGCGTCACCGCCCACCACGTCACCGACCTCGGTGAGTAACTCGCGCACGCGCGCAACCGATGTCGCGTCGTCGTCGGTCATGTGGGTCTGACCCCGCCGAAGCGCCGGTCGCGTGAGGCGTATTCGAGACACGCCGCCCACAGGTCGCGGCGATCGAAATCGGGAAAGAGCTTCTCCTGGTACACCATTTCGGCGTAGGCCGACTGCCAGAGCAAGAAGTTGGAGATGCGCTGCTCGCCGGAGGGACGCAAGAACAGGTCGACGTCGGGCATGTCCGGCTCATCGAGGTATCGCGCGAAGGACGACTCGGTGATCCGTTCCGGGTCGATCTCGCCGGCCGCCGCTCGCCGCGCGATTTCCCTTGCGGCATCCGCGATCTCGGCACGTCCACCGTAGTTGACGCACATGGTCAGCGTCATCACGTCGTTGTCCTTGGTCAGTTCCTCGGCGACCTCGAGTTCCTTGATGACGCTGCGCCACAACCGCGGCCGCCGTCCCGCCCAGCGCACGCGCACCCCCATCTCGTGCATCTCGTCACGCCGACGTCGGATCACGTCACGGTTGAACCCCATCAGGAACCGGACCTCGTCGGGACTACGCGACCAGTTCTCGGTCGAGAACGCGTACGCCGACAACCACTTCACGCCGATCTCGATACATCCGCACACGGTGTCCATCAGCACGGCCTCGCCGCGCTTGTGCCCCTCCGTGCGGGGTAGGCCGCGGTCGGTGGCCCACCGTCCGTTGCCGTCCATCACCAGGGCGACGTGATTGGGGACGAACTCCGGAGGCAGATTCGGTGGGGTGGCACCGCTGGGATGGGGATCGGGCGGGCGGATGAGCGTACGTGCCCGGTGCGCGGTCTGCTTCTTGGCGGAGCTACCCGGCCGCAACGCCATCTTCGACTCCTCTCACGCCTGACTCGATCACCCTATGAGGAGCGGCACGCTCGATCAGCGGCAGGGTGCGCAGCTGCCGTTCCAGGTGCCATTGCAGGTGCGCGGCGGTCAGTCCGCTGGCCTGGCGACGCAGCGAATCGGAGGCGTCGGTGGTGTGCTCCCACTGGCCGCGGAACAGCGCATCCATCAGGTCGAGCACTCCCGGGGAGGGGGTCGCCGCGCCCGGCGGCCGGCAGTGCAGACACACCGCTCCCCCGGCGGCGACGTGAAACGCACGGTGCGGGCCGGGGGTGGCGCATCGTGCGCACAACTCCAGCGCAGGCATCCAGCCCGCACAATGCATGGCCCGCAACAGGAATGCATCGAGGATGAGCTGACGTGGGCGACGATCCTCGGCGAGCGCCTCGAGCGCCCCGACGGTCAGTCGCTGCAACTGGGTGGCCGGTGCACGCTCCTCGCCGGCGAGTCGTTCGGCGGTCTCGAGCACCGCGCACGCGGTGGTGTAGCGCCCGTAGTCGGCGACGATGGCGTCGGAGAAGGCGTGCAGACTGTGCACCTGCGTGACGACATCGAGGTTGCGGCCCGGATAGAGATGGATGTCGACGTGGGCGAACGGTTCGAGGCGTCCACCGAACTTGGACCGGGTGCGGCGCACCCCCTTGGCCACCGCGCGCACGAGCCCGTGGTCGGCGGTCAGCAACGTGATGATCCGATCGGCCTCGCCGAGCTTGTGCTGGCGCAGCACGACAGCCTCATCACGGTAGAACCTCACCGGGTCATTCTGTCACCGATCAACGACAGAGCCCGGCGGTGACACCCCGTCATCGGCAACTCCCACCGGCGAGTGGTGCGGCGACGGTGTGGTGATGGTGGGCGTGCCGGTCTTGTCCATGGCCTTCGCCAGCCGCTCGGGCAGACGCATCCCACCGGGATAGCGATGCCAGCCCTTGCGGTCGTAGAAGGTTGTGCCCAGCCAGCCGAGCAGCACACCGACGACGAGCCCGATCACCATCTGGATCACCGACCGTCCCAGCCCGGCGTCCCAGTCGGCGTCGAAGTACAGGACCGCCCGCACGCCCAGGTACACCAGGTGCATCGGTTCCACCGCGGCGATCCAGGAGAACAGCCGCGGACTCGCCTCCAGCGGCACCGTCCCACCGGAGGACGGCAGTCCCAGGATGACGAAGAAGACCAGATTGAGGATGAGCCCGGCGTTGCCGAAGACCGCCATCATCGAACTCGCCGACACCCCGACCGCGAAGATCGCGAGCACCGAGACCATCCACAGGGTGAACGCGTTGGGCAGGGAGGTCCCGACCGCGGTGCACACGCCGATGTACATGGCCGACTGGATCACGGCCACCAGCGCCATGATCGTCCATTTGGCGGCCAGGGTGCCCCACCGCGAGATCGCCAGCCGGACCCGCAATTGGTAGAACGGGCCGTACTCGATCGGGGTCTGGCCGAGCATGCCGTCGACCACGATGCTCACCATCATCGCGCCGGTGAACCCGGCCAGGATCAGCAACAGCGTGAAATAGAAGGCGGACAAACCATTTCCGGAGCCGTCGGGCAGCGGTGTCGCCTCGATGACGTCGACCTTGACCGGCTGCCACAGGGCCAATTGCGCCGCCCCGGAGAAGGCGACGTCCGCCTTGGCCAGCTGGGCGCGCACGGTGTCGGTGAGTTGTTGACCCATCTGCGCGTTGACCTGCTCGGAGATCCGGTCGGCGAAGGTCGTGGTAACCGCCGAGGCGAAGGTCCCCGACCCGCGGTTGATGTAGACGTCGATGGTGACCGGCTCCGGCCGCGCCTGCAGCACGGTGGCCTTGCCCAGTGCGAGAACGGAATCGGAGAAGTTGGCGCCGAGTGCCACCACGCCGTAGACCTTGCCGCCGTTGAGCTCGTTGAGTGCGGTGACCCGGTCGGTGCGGTGCACGGCGATACCGCTCTTGGCGGCGTTGGTGATGATGCCGTCGGCGACCTGCTTGCCGTAATCGACCTGAGTGGAGGTACCATTGCCGTTGTCGAGACTGCCGCCGCTGTCCTCGTCGACGATCGCGACCGGGAAGTTGTGCAGGTTCTTCTCCGGATCGGCGATGGCGCCCATGTAGAGGGCGGCCATGAACGACATCACGACCACCACCAACAGCAGCGGGAGCAGCCAGAACCGGGGCGAGCCCAAGACCCCGGAGATCGTGGTGGTGACCCGGACGTCCCGCTGTGGACGTTCGTGTTCGCCCGGCCGAGCCAGTTCCTCACCCTCGGGGACGTGCCCGGTCTCCTCGTGCCTGCCCATCGCTACCCCTCCGGTCCGCGATGCGGGCCCACCTCGCCCGCACCAGCCTGCGGTGTCCTAGAAGCCCATGCGGCGCAACTGCTTTGGGTCGCGCTGCCAGTCCTTGGCCACCTTCACGTGCAGGTCAAGGTACACCTTCACACCCAGCAGCGCCTCGATCTGGCGGCGCGCCGTGGTGCCCACCGCCTTCAGACGGGCACCCTTGTGGCCGATGATGATGCCCTTCTGGCTGTCACGCTCGACGTAGAGGATTGCGTGGACATCGACCATCGGCGCCTGCTCCGGTGCCCGATCCTCGCGCGGGATGATCTCCTCGATGACCACCGCCAGCGAGTGCGGCAACTCGTCGTGAACTCCCTCGAGTGCGGCCTCGCGGATGAACTCGGCCATCAGGACCTGTTCGGGCTCGTCGGTGAGTTCTCCGTCGGGATAGAACGCCGGGCCGGGCTCCATCAGCGACACCAGCACGTCGGTCAACACGTCGATCTGCTCACCCGAGGTCGCCGAGACGGGTACCACTTCCGATGTGGGTCCGAGCAATTCGGAGAGGGCGAGCAGCTGGGCGGCGACCTGCTCGGGCCCGACGCGATCGATCTTGGTCACGATGCCGAGCACCGTGGTCCCCGGCGCCATCTGCCGGACCTGCGAGACGATCCACCGGTCCCCCGGACCGATCCGCTCGTCGGCCGGGATGCAGACACCGATCACGTCGACCTCGGAGTAGGTGTCGCGGACCAGATCGTTGAGCCGCTGACCGAGCAGCGTGCGCGGCCGGTGCAGCCCCGGGGTGTCGACGAGGATCAGCTGCGCGTCGGGCCGATTCACGATTCCGCGGATGGTGTGGCGGGTGGTCTGCGGCCGATTCGAGGTGATCGCGATCTTCTCGCCCACCAGCGCATTGGTCAAAGTCGACTTGCCGGTGTTCGGCCGGCCGACGAAACACACGAAACCCGAACGGAATTCGGTCATGAAGCCGTGTCCGCCCCGGCACCGGCGCGGACCCGGTCGAGCACGGTGCCCGCGGCGTCGGTGACCACCAGCAGTGCGTCCGGGCTGATCTCGGCGAGCGTCGCGCGGCCCGGGTCGTCGGCGCCACCGCCGACGATCACCGCTGCCTCGAAGGACTCGGCGCCGCTCGACAGTGCGGTGACCACCGCGACCTGTAGTGCCGACAGTTCCAACGAGGCGGTACGCACGTCGGCACCGGCATAGGTTCGGCCGTCTCCCTCGCGGACCGCCGCGCCCGACGGCGACTGCGCCCGGCCACGCGCGCCGCGGGCGAGAGTCACCAACTTGGCGTCTTCGTCACCCAATGGCTCGCTCACATGGCCTCCTTCTGCTGGGCGTCCCGGCGCTCAGCGTATTCGCCGTTGCGTCGGGAGCGTTCGCCGCCCCGCGAGCCGCCACGCCTGCCCGGCGTGTCGTTGCGCTCGTCCTCTCGGGCATCGAGCGGATCCCGCTCGGTCTCGGGCTCCTCGATCTGCTCGACGAGCACGGTCGTGATGCGCTGGCGGCCTTGCCGATTCGGTCCGCCCTCGGCCACCAGTTGCAGGCCGTGGCTGGCGACACGAGCCCCCGGCAGCGGCACCCGGCCGAGTTCGAGGCCGACGAGCCCTCCGACGGTTTCGACCTCGTCGTCGTCGATGTCGATGTCGAACAGTTCGCCGAGATCCTCCACCGGCAGTCGCGCCGAGACCCGGTACCGACCGTCGCCGAGGTCTTCCACGGGGGCGACCTCACCGGTGTCGTACTCGTCGGTGATCTCCCCGACGATCTCCTCGAGGACGTCCTCGATGGTGACCAGCCCGGCGATGCCGCCGTATTCGTCGACGAGCAACGCCATGTGGTTGTGGGTGCGCCGCATGTCCTCCAGAACCCGGTCCAGCGGTTTGGAGTCGGGGATGAACTCCGCCGGGCGCATCACCGCCGAAACGCTCACCGAGCGGGCGTCCTCGCCGCGCATCGAGCGCTCCACGAGATCCTTCAGATACACCACCCCGAGGATGTCGTCGGGGTTCTCTCCGATCACCGGGATACGCGAATGCCCGCTGCGCACAGCCAGACTCGTTGCCTGCGCGGCGCTCTTGTCACTCTCGATCCAGATCATCTCCGGTCGCGGCACCATCACCTCGCGGGCGTTGGTGTCGCCGAGTTCGAAGACCGACTGGATCATGCGGCGTTCGTCGGCGGCCACCACCCCGCTCGCCTCGGCGAGGTCGACGACCTCACGCAACTCGACCTCGGTGGCGAACGGCCCGTTGCGGTATCCCTTACCCGGCGTCACCGCGTTTCCGATGAGGATGAGCAACCGGGTCAGCGGGGTGAGGATCACGCCCAGGATCTGCAGCGCCGCGGCCGAGGCCAGCGCGATGGTGTAGGCGTGTTGACGACCGAGCGTGCGCGGGCCGACCCCGGCCGCCACATATGACACCACCGCCATCCCGGCGATGGCGACGGTCAGTCCCCACCCGATGCCCAGTTCGGACACGGCGATCACCGCGACCAACGCGACGGCAGCCGTTTCACACACCACCCGCAGCAACACCGCGAGACCGACATAGGTCGCGCGGGCGGCGAGCACCCGCATGAGCCGCACCGCACCCGCGCGCCGTTCCTTGACCATGTCCTCGACACGGGCGATCGACACGGTCGACACCGCGGTGTCCACCGCGGCGAACACTCCGCTGAGGACGACGAGGACGACGGCGGATAGCGCGAACCACAGATAGGCGGCCCCGGTCACTGCTCCGTCGAGCCCGCGGGCCGCTGCTGCGCGGAGCCCTCGTCACCTCCCGGGAATTCGGGGAACGGGGAGTCGGTGAACCCGATGTTGGTCAGCAGACGGGTGTCCCGATCGGTCTGGCGTTGCTGCTGGGCCTCGCGGTGCCGCTGTGCGTAGAACTCTTCGAGCAGACGGTTCTGCAGGCCGAACATCTCCTTCTCCTCGTCGGGTTCGGCGTGGTCGTAGCCGAGCAGATGCAGGACGCCGTGGATGGTGAGCATCGCCAGTTCGTGCTCGAGTGAGCGCCGGGCCTGGCGGGCCTGTTTGGCGGCGAATTCGGGGCAGAGCACGATGTCGCCGAGGATGGCGGGGCCCGGCTCGGCGGCGTCGGGCCGCCCGCCGGGCACCAACTCGTCCATCGGGAAGCTCATCACGTCGGTGGGACCGGGCAGATCCATCCATTGCACGTGCATGTCGGCCATCGTCGGCTCGTCGACACAGAGCACCGAGAGTTCGGCCCCGGGATGGACGTCCATCGCCTCGGTCGCGAATCGTGCTGCGGCGAGCACCAATTCGGCGGGGACGTCGACGCCGGACTCGTTGGCGAATTCGATGCTCATGAGCGTCGTCCCTGACTTGCCGAGCGCCGCGCGGCGCGATTGGGGCCACCGATGCGATCCGAGTCACGCAGTCGCGGGTTGTCCCGCGCCGCCTCCTCGGCCCGCCCGTAGGCGTCGACGATGTCGGCGACGAGCCGGTGCCGGACCACGTCCTGACTGGTCAGGGTGGCGAAGTGGATGTCGTCGATGCCGTCGAGGATGCGGGTGGCGGCCATCAGTCCACTCTGCGCACCGCCGGGCAGGTCGACCTGCGTGGTGTCGCCGGTGACCACCACCTTCGACCCGAAACCCAGACGGGTCAGGAACATCTTCATCTGCTCGCCGGTGGTGTTCTGCGCCTCGTCGAGGATGATGAAGGCGTCATTGAGCGTGTTGTGGGTCAGCAGGAAGTCCTCGGTGACATAAAGCGAATCCTCCGCCGCCACCCGGATGCAGACGGCTTCATCGGTACCCACCGATTCGATGCTCTCGATGTAGCGCTTGGGCGGCTTGGCCGTGGTCGCACCGTATTTCTGCGCCTTGCGTGTCATCCGGAACGGAGCGAGCCCATCCGGGAGACGAATGTCGAGGACGTGGGCGTCGTGTCGGTACAACACCTCTCGACCCCGTGCTTTACCAGGGGGCCGTCCCTGCGCGACGCGGGTTCGTCCGTAGACGACACCGCCCAGCGATCGCACCAGGAACATCACGTCATCGCGCAGCTGGTCCGAGACTGTCACGTACTGCACACGGCAGGACCGGCCGGTCTGGGTGACCGGGCCGCCATCGGTGTCCAGAAGCCCCTGCAGCACTGCCAATCGGACGTCGGACGAGTTGAGAAGGTACTGCTTCGGTACGAACTTCGTAGGGGACTTGGTGCCCCACAATCCGAGTTCGCGCATGGCGTGGGTGACCGGGTTCTCGATCGTAATCGGCTCACCGGGAGTGGTGATCCGGTTGAGGACGTAGTCGACGTCGGATCGCTGCCGTGCGCGAATACCCGGCACGGCCATGACCAACGCATCGACCAGCTCTCGGTCGGCTGTCGTGAACGATGGCGTGGCCATCCCCGCCATGCAGCCGTCACCCAGCATCAGACCGAGCGCATAGGGGTCGAGCGGCACCGGTTGGCGAGGAAACTCGGCAGCGCCACTCAAGAGCGGCAACTCGAACCGGTGATAGTGCGCCGCCCGGAGATTTCCGATCATCTCCTTCGTCTCGAGTACCCGCGGGCCGGTGCCGCGACGACGGTCGTCTCGCGTGTACACCGACCACAGGTGATCGGTGGAGCAGAGGGTGGACGCACCGTCCTGAGTGGTGACCCGCACGATGTCCTTGAACCCCTGCGGGTAGACGCCGAGGACCTCGGTCGGCGAGCCGTTCGAGCCGATGACGTGGTCGCCGACCTCGATGTCACCGATCGGACGAAAGCCCTGTGGCGTGAGGACCCTGGTCGACACCGGCTGCGCCCGGCCACGCATATATGCCAGTGGCGCCACCTCGATCACCCCGGCGGCCATGAGCTTGGGGATCGACTCGGGGTCCATCATGTCGTGCAGTGCGTCGTAGAGCGGACGCAGATACGGGTCGATTTTCTCGCTGAGTGTGCCGGGCAGAAAGCCCAGTCGCTCACCGGCTTCCACCGCGGGCCTGGTGAGAATGATGCGGTTCACGCTCTTGGATTGCAGTGCCTGCACCGCCTTGGCCATCGCCAGATAGGTCTTGCCGGTACCGGCCGGGCCCAGACCGAACACGATGGTGTTGGCGTCGATGGCGTCGACGTAGCGCTTCTGGTTGAGCGTCTTGGGCCGGATGGTCTTTCCGCGCCGCGAGAGGATGTCGAGGGACAGGACGTCGGCGGGTGATTCGGTGGCGCCCTCGGACAGCATCGACACGCTGTGGCGGACGAGGTCCGGGGTCAGCGGGGTGCCGCGACCGACGAGGTCCACGAGCTCACCCATGACGCGCTCGGCGGCGGCGACGTCGGCGCCACGGCCACGCAGCGTGATCTGGTTGCCGCGGACGTGGATGTCGGCCGGGAGGAGTTGCTCGAGCGTGCGCAGATTGACATCGCTGGTGCCGAGCAGCCCGAACACCACCTCGGGAGGGACATCGATGGTGGAGGTGACCACAGGTCCGGCCCCTGCGGCGCCGCGCGCCGGCACGCGGCCGTCGGGGTTGTCGTCACTCACGTATCAGATCACTCCTGGAGTTCGGGGGGCGCCGTGCGGCGATGTGCGGTCAAGTCTATCCCTGCCCAACGGGCGATCCGCGATCGAATATTCCGTTCGCCGAAGTTGTCGGACCCTCCGCCTATCCTCACCTCGATGCAGTGCCGCATCGGTCCACACCGTCCCTCACCAATACAGGAGAACGCAGATGAGCACGCATCCGGACACCACCCACACCCTCGGCCCCGCTGCCGCACCCACCGCCGACCCGGGAATCGACCTCTACACGCGATGGGCGGATCTGTGGAACGGACTGATCACCGCCGATGCTCTGATGGCGCCTCGATTCCGTCTGCGCTACGCGCAGGCCGGTGCCGAATCGATCAACGAGATCGACGATCCGGCCACATTCACCGACTTCATCGGTGAGTTCCGCGCGCAGCGGGCGGGTATCCACTACACACCGGACGACCCGGTGCTCACCGATATGGGCGCGGACGGGACGGGACACGTGTGTCGGCCCTACCTCGCCGTGATCCCGGCGACCGACGCCGAACCCGAACGCCGGATCAGTGGCACCGACATCCTGCGCGCCGAGAACGGGCGGATCGTCGAGGTGTGGTCGGTGTCCTCACCCGGCCGGCCGTTCCGGCCCTGAGCGCCCGGGTCCTGGTTGCCCGGCCCTGATCACCACCGATCACAGCCCGCTACCACCTACAATCCCAGCGCCCGGATCGTCTGCCGATTGCACACGCTGCGCGGATCGACGAATGCGTCGTGCCCCTCCTCGGGCACGACGATCAGTTCGGCGGACTGACCGCGCGCGCATACCGTGCTGACGTAGCGGCGGCTGAGCTCCACCGGAATGGCGGTGTCGCGGTCGCCGTGGACGACCACGACATGTGCGTCGAATGGATCCTGCTCCATGGGAGAGGCGGCCCGATAGCGCTGGGCCGCCTGTGCGTAGGGACGGCCGATCAACGCCTGCACCGACTCCCGGCCGGCCTGTCCCGCGGCCACGAGATCCAGGGCCGCCGACTGGGCGACAACGGTGGTGATGCGGGTGTTCGCGGTCTGTGCCCGCAGCTGCGCGGTGGCCCACACCGCAAGCTGACCACCGGCCGAATGTCCCACGACCGCAACCGAATTCCAGTCGACGCGGTCGGCGACGGGTGCGGGCAGAGCCTCCCGGACCGGCCCGTCGAGCGCGTTTATCGCAGCGACGACGTCACGGCCGGTGTGCGGCCATCCGCCGCCGTCCTCCCCCACGCGCCGATACTCGATGTTCCAGACCAACGCGCCACGTTCGCCGTACTGCCGGGCGATCGCCGACTCGATGGTCAGCGAGAACTCGGTGGTCCAGTAGCCGCCGTGGATCAGCACGATCGGCCGCATCGTGGCGGGGAGATCGGCCTCCTCGGCAGCGTGATAGATGTGCCCGAACTGCGAGTTCGCCTCGCCGTAGGCGATCGCCGTCCGGTGCACCGCGCAGCGTCTCATCGGTCCCGCCGATCGGGTCTCATCGGGCCCACCGATCGGTGAGGACGCCGAGCGCGCCGAGGGCGACCGACGCGGCCGTCGAGGTGCGCAACACCTCCGGCCCCAGGATCACCGACTGCGCGCCGAGCGCAGTGAGGTCGGCGATCTCGCTGTCGTCCAGACCGCCCTCGGGCCCGACCACCAGCATGATCTCGCGTGCCTGCGCCAACGGTAGGGTCCGCAGCGACACCGCAGCGGCCTCGTGCAGTACCGCGACCACACCACCGGCGGCGATCACCTCGGCGGCGTGGGCGCGCACGTCGATCGTGGAGGCGAGGTCGGTGACCTCCGGAATCCACGGGCGCCGACTCTGTTTGGCGGCCGCGGAGGCCGCGGCCCGCCATTTGGCGACACCCTTGTCGGCCTTGCCCGCCCAGCGGGCGACGCACCGTGCCGACTGCCACGGCACGATCCGGTCGACACCGGCCTCGGTGGCGAGGTCGACGGCCAGCTCCGAGCGTTCGGATTTCGGCAACGCCTGCACCAGGGTCACCGACGGCCGCGGACGGTCGGTGAACACGAACCGGTGGGCAAGCGCCGACAGCGCATCCTTGCCCTCGACCGCGGTCACCTCGCAGGTGGCGACCGATCCGGCGCCGTCACCGAGCAGTAGGGGCTCCCCCGGCCGCAGCCGAGCCACGGTCACGGCGTGGCGACCCTCCGGCCCGGAGAGCAGGGTGGTGGTGCCGGCCGGCGGGACCTCGTCGACCCAGAACAGGGGCGGGCTCACGTCGGCCGATCAGCGTCCCGCAAAGGCGTTGCGCAGCCGGGAGAACAACCCGCCCGGCGCTGCTGCCGCCGAGGTCGTCACCAGGTCGATGGAATCGTCGGAGGCCTCGCGGAAGGCTTTCAGTGCCTCGGTCTGCGCGGCGGTCAGCTTGGCAGGTACCGCGACGTCGAGATGGACGTGGAGGGTGCCGCGGGCACCGGTGTTCACATGCGGCATGCCCTGGCCACGCAGTTTGACGACCTGTCCGGGCTGGGTGCCCGGCTCGATGGTGACGCTCGCGAGATCGCCGAGGATCGTCGGGACCTCGAAGCTGCCACCGAGCGCGGCGTCGGCGATCGGCACCCGCAACGTGCAATGCAGGTCGTCCTTGTCGCGGATGAACACCTCGTGCGGGCGCTCGCTGACCTCGACGTAGAGATCCCCGGCCGGTCCGCCGCCCGGACCGACCTCACCTTGGCCGGCCAACCGGACCCGCATGCCGCTCTCGATTCCTGCCGGGATGCGCACGGTCATCGTGCGGCGCGAACGCACCCTCCCCTGGCCGCCGCACTTGTGGCACGGATCGGGGATGATCTCGCCGGTGCCGTGGCAGGTCGGGCATTCGCGCACCGTCATGACCTGACCGAGCAGCGAACGCTGCACTGCCTGGATCTCGCCGGCACCCTTACAGGTGTCGCAGCTGATCGGCTTCGAATCCCCGTTGGTACCCGACCCGTGACACACATCGCACAGGATCGCGGTGTCGACGGTGATCTCCTTGTTCACCCCGGAGGCGCACTCCTCCAGATCGAGCTCGACGGCGACAAGCGCGGGCTCACCGGGCTGCACGCGCGAGCGCGGCCCGCGGCTACCACCGAAAGTACTGCCGAACCCACCGCCGGAGCCGAAGAACGCCTCGAACACGTCGCCGAGGCCGCCGCCGCCGAAATTTGCGCCGAATCCACCTGCTCCCGGACCGGCCAGCGGATCGCCGCCGGCGTCGACGATCCGTCGCTTCTCCGGGTCGCTGAGCACCTCGTAGGCGGTCGTGACCTCCTTGAAGCGCTCCTCTTCTCCCGGGTTGACGTCGGGATGCAGTTTGCGGGCCATCTGGCGGTAGGCCCGCTTGATCTCCTGGTCGGTCGCGCCCTTGGCGACGCCCAGGATTCCGTAGTAGTCAGTTGCCACGGTTGTCTCGGTCCTTCGTTCTCACAGCTCACGTATGGCTCCGGGGATACCCTCACGGAGCCGGTGCATCGGATACCTCACCGAACGCGACGCCGGCCGCGCGCATTTCCTCTCGAGGCGGTTCTTCGCCGCCTCCGGTTCAGCGCTCGGCGAGCACCTCGCCCACATATTTGGCAACGGCTGCCACCGACGCGATGGTTCCCGGGTAGTCCATGCGGGTGGGCCCGACGACCCCGACCCCGCCGAACACGGTGCCCGAAGCACCGTACCCCGTCGACACCACCGAGGTGCCACGCAGGTTCTCGGTCTGCGTCTCCTCCCCGATCTGCACCGTCACCCGGCCCATCCGCTGACTCGTCGCCAGCAGCTTGAGGACGA
>NZ_MVPX01000292.1:0-412 GCF_002043085.1 Gordonia sp. i37
ACCCCCCCCCGCCGTTGACCGGGGCGAAATCGGCGGCCGCCCGCGCGAGATTCGACGTGCCGGTCACCACCACGCGGTCCTCGCCCCGTTCGACGAGGGTCTCGACCAACACGGTCGCGACGTTCACCGTCGCGTCCCGCAGATCGGCCGGTGCGTTGTTGGCCAATTCGGCCACCGACGCCGAGGCCTCCTCGAGCCGCTTGCCGTGCAGCGCCGCGGAGAACATGTCCCGCAGACGGACGATCTCGTCCTCGGCGAGGTCTTGTGAGAGGGCGACCATGCGCTGTTCGACACGGCCGGTGTCGGTGATCACGATCAGCAGCAACCGCGACGGTGACACGGTGATCACCTCGAGGTGACGCACCGTCGCCGTGGAGAGCACCGGATACTGGATGACCGCGACCTGGCGGGG
>NZ_MVPX01000293.1:0-930 GCF_002043085.1 Gordonia sp. i37
GATCACCTCGAGGTGACGCACCGTCGCCGTGGAGAGCACCGGATACTGGATGACCGCGACCTGGCGGGTGAGCTGGGCCAGCAGTCGCACCGACCGGCGCAGCACGTCGTCGAGATCGACCCCGGAATCGAGCACTGACAGGATCGCGCGACGCTCGGCCGCCGACAGCGGTTTGACCTCGCTGATGCGGTCGACGAACATCCGGTACCCCTTGTCGGTGGGTATCCGTCCCGAACTCGTGTGTGGTTGCGCGATGTAGCCCTCGGCCTCGAGTACCGCCATGTCATTGCGAACCGTGGCACTGGAGACGCCGAGCTGATGGCGTTCGACGAGTGCCTTCGAACCGATCGGTTCCTGCGTGGCAACGAAGTCGGTGACGATGGCACGAAGAATCTCGAACCGCCGATCATCGGTGGTCGACACAGGCCAGACCTCCTCTCGAACCCGCCCTCTGCCCTACAGTGGGTGGGTTCATTCTACGAAACACCGCCACGAAGTACGGGTGCACGTGTTCGACCGGCGAGGCGCCGACGATCTCCGCCGCCCCGGCGAACGCCGCCCACGACAGGAAGGTCGCGATGATCTTCAAAGGCGTCCGGGAGGGCAAACCGTATCCCGACCACGCGTTGACCCATCGCGGATGGGCCAAGATCCCGCCTCGACAGTTCCGCCTCGACGAGCTGATTACGGTGACGACGGTGCTCGCCCTGGACAAGCTGCTCAGCGAGGATTCCACGTTCTATGGGGATCTGTTCTCCCACGTGGTGCGCTACGACGGAAACCTGTACCTCGAGGACGGTCTACACCGGGCGGTCCGATCGGCGCTGCGTAACCGCACGGTCATCCACGCACGGATGCTCGACCTCGACGCGCTCGATCTGCGACCGGGGGCGCCGCCGCTCGACGAGCAACTCGGCACCGAGACCGACG